>NZ_JGCK01000021.1:0-67206 GCF_001639905.1 Kosmotoga sp. DU53
KAACATACAAAGAAGAAGTTGCATGGGTATTGGACAATCCGAGTTACGAAGAGCTAATCGAAAAGACGAAAGCTTTTGAAAAGTTTTATAACGAAGAATATCCCCATAGTGCTTTAGGATACAAAAGCCCAAAAGAGATATTCGAAGAATCCATGAGTCTACACAAAATTGCTTGATTTTTTGTCCAGTTTTTCGGGGAGCATTACAATCTCTGACAAAAAACAGAGTGTTTGCAAAGAGAGAAGCGATAGTTATTATGTTAAGCCACCGCACGATTTTTACCGGAAAAACAAGATCTAATAGAATCACAACTAACGGCAAAAAAAGCATAAAAGAAATCGGAGTCATAAGGATTTCCATAATTTATACTCTCCCATGTTTTTAATGAGTCTATCAGTCTTATCCTGGGATAGTTTCAACAGGTTGCTGGTTATTTCCATCCCTTTTTCGGTCTGAAGTCTGACGGATCTTTCGGTGCAGCAATAACAGGGATCAACAGAAGCGAGGGTAATCAATACGTCGGCAAGATTTTCGCCGATACAGGAAGCTTTGTAAGTCGGGATATTAACGTAACTTGGTGCTCTTATTTTGTGCCTGACAGGGCGGTTAGAACCATCCGTTCTTATATAGTGGAAAACCTCTCCTCTTGGAGCTTCGTGCCGTCCTATCCCCTCGCCGGCAGGTATTTCCTTAACGTCATTGTATATCGGCCCTTTAACCTTCCTCAACTTCTCTATTATTTGCCTGATCATCTTTATGCTTTCAAATACCTCTAAAATCCGTACCACTGTTTTGGCAAAAATATCGCCCTCTTCCCTTACAACAACCCCAAAATCGAGCAGATCATAGGCCGCGTAAGGTTCATCTTTCCTGACATCGATAGCAACACCAGAAGCTCTCGCGGTGGGACCAACAGCGCAATAGCTTATTGCCTCTTCTTTGGTGAGTACTCCAACTCCACACAATCTGCTCCTTACCACCGGATCATTCGCTACGGCTTTGGCAACCATAGTTAGTTTTTTCTCGAGAAAGTCAAGTTTTTCATGAACAACAGAATTCAAAGAAACATCGTAATCTCTTCTCACACCACCGATTTTGAACGTCCCATAATGGTTTCTGTTCCCGGTTATCATCTCAATAACCTCAAGTACCGGCTCCCTGTATTTCCATGCCCACATCCACAAAGTATCGTAACCAATGAAATGTCCCGCGAGTCCCAACCACAGAAGATGACTGTGAACCCTTTCTAACTCACCAATAAGAGATCTTATATAGCGGGCTTTAAGTGGGACTTCAATCTCTCCAATATCCTCAAAAGCGTTTATACAGGCAAAGGGATGGGAAGCGGAGCATATACCGCAAATTCTTTCCACCACAAATATAGATTGGTCAAAGGTGCTTTCTTCAGAGATTTTTTCTATACCCCTGTGCATCCATCCGGTTTCCATCTCAATGTCGACTACCCGCTCTCCGTCGAGTTTTATTTTGAAATATTCTGCTTCTTCGAGTAACGGATGAAAGGGTCCAACCGGTAGATTAAATTCTTTACTCATGTTTTCTTCTCTCCACTCTCAAAGGTTTTTTTGGTATCTTCTCATTATTCTCCGTCAGAAGCGGTTTCAATCCGGGATGGTCTATAAACCCAACACCAAAAAGTTCATGAATTTCCCTTTCGATCCAGCTAGCTCCTTCAATAATTTTTGCAATGGAGGGAACAACTGGTTTTTCGACAGGAACAAAGACCTTAGGACAGTAATAACAGCCCGTAAGGTCATCTGAAAAATGATAAATTAACTCAAAGGTTTCTATATTCTCAATAGCCGTTATCGTTGAGAGCCGCACCCCTCTTGTGAAAAGAATCTTTGCAACATTTGTTATGTTTTTAGCATCAACTTTGAAGTAAATACGCTTTCGCTTTTCAGAAAGAAGCTCAATATTTTCCTGGATCGCCGCAAAAAGCTCTTTTTTTCTTTCAATTGGATTCATTTCACAGCCTCCCAAGCAGTTCTGATAATCCGGCTATCATGGTTTCTGGCTTTGGAGGACAACCTGGTATGTACAAATCAACAGGAACAAATCTATCTAAAGGTCCACACCTCGTATAACTCTCCTTAAAGGTTGCTCCAGCCACCGGGCAGGTTCCTACTGCGATCACAAATACAGGCTTAGGAGCTTGGTTATAAATCCTTATAACCCTTTCAGAAACCTTACATCCCCCCATCCCAGTTACGAGCAGAACGTCAGCATGTCTTACTGAACCGACAAGTTTTATTCCGAAACGCTCGAGGTCATATCTCGGCGTTAACATATCGAGAATCTCTATATCGCAGTTATTACATGGTGACGCGCTGACATGAAACACCCAGAGTGATCTTTTCAGAATCTTCGTGTAAAATCCCATATTCATCCCCCCAAAAGTGCTATGAGAAGCGCTATAAAAGCCATAGGTGCCAGTTTCTTCCAGAAAAAACCGAGCATTTTTTCAATTGTTACCCTTGGGTTTATGTTCTTAACCACCACAACGATCAGGAAAGTGATCAGATAGAAAGCTACTATCCACAGATACCTGACTATCGATATCTCCTGAGGAACACCGAAAAAAAGAACGCTCAACAGCAACGGAACAACCAAAAACTTCATTCCTTTTGAAAGCTTCCATAAACCAAGCAACACGCCCGAATACTCGATTTCTACACCACCCGCAAGTTCCGTTTCTGCTTCAGGTAAATCGAAGGGTTGGATTGCTAACTTAGCTTGAATGCAGACCAATCCCAGGATATATGCGATTACTCCAGAGATAGAAGTTATTGCCGGAGAACCGTAGATCAGTCTTAACAGATTGAAATCAAACCCCGATTTCACAACAGGCACCAGAATGACCATAATAAGAACTAGTTCATCAGCAAGAAGCATCTTCAGTTCTCTGGAAGCACCTATACCGGCGTAAACATTCCTCGAAGCAGCGGCTCCAAGAAACGTAGCCATAGAACAAAGGATAAGCAGGTAAATTATCAGTATCACATCCCCTGCGATTCTTATTCCAAGAAAGACAGCACATCCCAGAACAGTAGAAAGGGTTGTAACAGTTGAAAATGAGACAATCGGGGCAAGGACATACACTACAGAGGCTGAGAGTTCAGGGACAATGCTCTCTTTCCCGAACAACTTGAAAACATCCAGAAAATTCTGATACCATGGTGGCCCCACCCTATGCTGGAAAAGAGCACTAAGCTTGCGTTCCAGCCACCATATTATTAAACCTGCAAAACCGGTAAAGAGAATTCCCGGAAATACAATGGTATAAAAAACAATCAAATTATTCTGCCCTCCTTATAACGCCAATTCGGCGCGCGTATCGCAAGATACTTTCCGGCAAAATAAAATCCATTCTCAGGTTGTTCTCTTTCAACATCTAAAACCCTTATTGTGTTACCACTACAGGTTTCAGCACATAAGGGAACATAATTAGAATCAGCATTCATTTGAGAAAGACAGAAATCACAATGTGTGGTCACGTAACTTATCGTTTCTGGAAATAGTGTTCCAAAAGGACACGCAAGGACACAGGATTTACAACCGACACAAAGCAGGTTGTAACGTTTTACTGTTCCATCCGGTTGTCTCTCTAAAGCATCCTTTGGACATGCTTTCACACAATGAGCGTTCTTGCATTGTCGGCAATAAACCGCAAATTCCGCGACCTCTACAATCGAAAGAACGCCATTATTTTTCCCGTGATACAGGTATTCACATTTGATTCTGCTTATATCGCTCTTAATAAGTTTCTCAATATCTATCAGTAGTTTCTTCATGCCCAGATTTCCCCCGGATTCTCAAATTGGTCATAAGTAAATACTGGCCCATCTTTACAAACGAAATAGTGTTCTATGGTGCAATGTCTGCAAAGTCCAACTCCGCAATACATCTTGCTTTCCATCGATAAATAAAGATTCGACGGTTTTATTTTCTTTTCGAGAAGCATTAAAGATGTGAACTTCATCATTATTGGCGGTCCACAAACAGCGGCAACTGTATTTTTCGCATCGAATTCTAAAGGCTTAAGGAGCGTTGTTACGACGCCTATATTACCTTCCCATTTTTGATTTTCTGGAACCCTATCCACTGAAAGGGTTATTCTGACTTTTCCAGTTTCTTCCCATTCTTTCAGCTGATCTTTGTAGATTAAATCTTCCGGAGTTCTCGCACCAAAGCAAGCGGTGATACTTCTGTAATCATCTATATCGTGCATAAGCGTCAGCAGCAGGGAACGAAGAGGGGCGAGCCCAACACCGCCACCAACAATAAGAACATCCTTTCCTTTGAACCTGTCTAGAGGATATCCATTACCATAGGGGCCTCTCAAAGCCACCGTTGCCCCTGGCTTTATTTCATGCATTTTTTCTGTCATGTAACCAACTTTCATTATCGTTACCTCAATAGGGTTTTTCGCGTACTGAGAGGATGATGGAGTAAATGGCCCCTCACCAATACCGGGTAACCCCACCTCAACAAACTGCCCCGTTTTGAATTCAAAATCCTCACCGCACTCTAAAACAAAGGTTTTAATAACTGAAGACTCCTCTACAATCTCTATACACTTTGTCTTTATCGCTTCAAAAACATTGGTCATTTTTTCACCTTCATTTCTTCTCGCATAACCCTCATTGTATTTCTGATGTCTATACCCGCAGGGCAAACATCGATACATCTTCCACAACCAGTGCAACCACTCATACTAAGCTGCTTCACCATGTAATTGAATTTGCAATTATACCTATGATTAAAACGTTTATAGAGCTCAGGTCGAGGATTCCCGCCGCCAGCAACGCGAGCATACCCCTTCAACTGGCAGCTGTCCCAGGTACGAACCTTTGAGAAGGATTTATTTTTACTCTCATCACTCATAATGAAACAGTAACAGGTAGGACAGACAAAATTACATCCCCCACATTCTATGCAGCTGTCAACAGCACTGGTATCGAAAATATTTAACTTTTCGCCTTTGTCCTTGCTTCCCAACGACCACTGTGAATTTATTTCACATACTAGGGTTCTAATCTTTTCCCTTTGATTTTTGAGAACATCAACGACATCAGGTGTCTCTTCAAATGCCGTTAAATTCTTCGACAGTAATTTGAGAAATCTTTCTCCTTTTTCACTTCCAGAGCGAAGTAATAGACGCTTGCCGATCGATGAAAGCGAAACATCATAGTGTTCCTCCGGATACGGATTTATTCCCTGAAGAATGCAATGACAGCTACTTTTCGCTTCTGTGCAATCTGAAGAGATTATCAAAGTTTTTTCCCGAAACTCTTTATAAACAGGATCAACATAATCCCCTTCAAGAAGTGCGATGTCTAAAAGTTGTATCGCTCGAAGATCGCAGCTTTTAACCCCCAGAAGAATTCGTTCCCCACTCTCAAGATACGTCAAAACATCATTTCTTGGTTGGAACAGCAAAATCTTCAAAGGATCAATGGGGTGATATTTATCGAGCACAGGAATCCCATCGCTATCCATGCTTTTCCAGCATTTTAAGAATATTTCTCCATTTTCCTTGACCGGAGCGAATAGTTCGGTTCTTTCGGCCAATCTCTCGAGAAATTCAACAAACTCCTCAAAAAAGACGAGCATTTTGGTATTCCCCTTTGTGATAAAATTCACAACAATTTTTAAACGATAACCCTACTAAACAATGGTTTCGAAATCAAATAAACTTACTCCTCTGAATCTATATACGGATAATGCTTGTAAGCCTCATCAATTAAAGTTTCACTCTTGTTGTATTCGATATAATGTCCCTTACAGCCCTTTCGAGGACAAAAATGAACGTATCCACCAGCTTCAAGCATTAACCGGACCATTTTTTCTCCGCACTCTGCACACTCAAGTTCACCTAACAGTTCTTCGCTACAATGTGGACAAAAAAATTTAGCAGTAACACCATCTGGTATATTGAAAGTTATTTTGTAGTTGTAGCTTCCGTAAACAGAGCTAAGCCATATTATTCCGTGATGTTTTTCATGTACAACTTCTAATTGAATACTTGGATGTTTATCAATAACTTCAGTGGTATTCATGAGAGAACGCTGACAATAAGGACATTTAATGTCAATGGCAAACATAAAATTGCCCCCAATATTCGGATTGGAAACATCAGCTTTGAAGAAACATCTAAAATAAACGAAAGATTAAAGGAAGGAGATTTTAGGACACAACACATTTCCTATGCTGATAAAAAATCCTATCAACTTTTTGATCTAAATACCAAGGAAAAGATGTGTATGAAAAAATAATTTTTGTGGGCAAAATGAAGTAATGTAATGATGTGGAAACTTTTGAAGTCAATCGAGAACCGAGATCCGAGAGTGCTGCTTCGCGGCAGATACGAATCCCTCCGGGATTGTCACGAACTCCTGCGAAGTTGACCCGAACTGCTTCGCAGTGGCTATGCTGGCTCAAAAGAGAAGCGTTGTTTTTATTCTCGTCTTCTCGGGTTCTCGGCTCTCGGGTTTTATACAGCATGCTGTGCCCTTACAATAATCTTGAATCTAAACTCCAATCTATAACACCCAATCTCACTCTGTAATTTTAAGTCACCAGATCCCGGTTCTCGAATCTCGGATCTCTGTCTTTAACACCGTCTACAAGCCTTTTGGGCGTAGCCCAGCACTTCAGTTGCTTTGCAACTTCTCAACCATAAACCCTTTAAGCTGTCTTAACCCATCAAAAACCTTATCAGCCTGACTCAGGTCTAAACCTTGGTTTTCTTTGTGTCTTATAGCATAAACAATCATTCCAGAAGTTTTCGCACTTTTTATTCCAACTGGTGAATCTTCTATGGCAATACAGTTTTCTGGCTCTACTTTGAGATGCTCAGCACATTTAAGATATATGTCGGGAGCTGGTTTGGCATTTTCTACCATATCTCCCCCGATGACGTAATCGAAATAATTAAGGACATCGATGGTTCTTAAAATATCGTAGACAACATTACTCACAGTTGATGAAGCAACACCTAATTTAACTTTGCTGTACAAAAAGTCCAGCAATTCCAGAAGGCCATCGTTTGGTTTCAGCTTGCTTTTTGCTCTTTTCAGAAACTCCTCCATGTATTCTTTTCCGAAATCCTCAGGAGCCAATGGAAGTTTCGCAAGCTCCACAACGATCTTTTGTGCTTCTTTCATTCTCAGTCCCATCTGACGAATAAACAGTTCTTCTGTAATGATTCCACCGTATCTCCTGACAACCTCTTTGCAGGCTTCTCTATACAATCCTTCCGTATCAACGATAACCCCATCCATGTCAAATATCACTGCATCGATCAAGAAAATCACCTCAGATTGAGAATGGATTTGAGATTCTTCACAAGTTTTTTTATCGTTTCTCTTCTAAGCATAACGATGTTATTGAACACATCGATGTCTACAAGAGAGGCTTTGAAAAGAAGACTGATATGATATGAAATAGTGGATTTGCTTAATCCTGTCACTTCTGCCAATTCCTTCTGTGTCGCCGGTTTGTCAAAAAGGTACTGTATTATTTTGAATCTTGTCTCATCTCCTATAACCTTCAAAACATTTCTAACACGATCCTCTAGAGGTATGCTCTCTGAAAAATCTTTTGTTATCTCTCCAAGTCCCATTATGAGCAGATGAAAACTCGGATAAGTCATAAGACCAGAGTTTGTATGGGGTACAGAGTTCTGAAGTGCTACATAAAGCGGTTTGGATTCATCAGGATGTATATCATAGTACTCAAAATAATTCCGTATCGAGTTGTTTATCATTTCAGACTGATAGCTCTTCATAAACTTCCCGATTTCAGAAAAATTGACCGATCTGAGGCCACTTTCTTCGTATATTTTCAACATCTTCCATGTGTTCGATTCAAGAAAGTCCAGTGCCGTTCGCGGGAAAAACAGAAGCTGATTTATGAACCATTTGGAATCTCTGCTGATACCTTCGATTTCTTCTACTCTTCTTGTAAGCTCACCGGGTTTTTCTTCTATCATCTTTTTTACATCATCTGGAGGAATCTTTAAACGTCTTACAGAAAGAACCTGTATGAATCTTTCACGTATGATTTTCAACGTTTCATCATTGAAGTCAAGCGAATCTTCTATCTTCACAATCGTTTTATCAACCATTTTTACTCTGACAGGGAAAAGTATAGGAGCTATGACTCCCAGTTCGTTCATAAAAGTAGTATATATCCTTGTTGACCAATCAAGGGATTTTAGCAGTTTGTCTCTGAATGACAGCATTTCTTTTGACGGAGTATATTCAACTCCAAGTATTTTGAGAACACGCGTAACATCCGTGTTGAAAGAAAAATATATAGCCATCGTAAGATCGTATATTTCAAAATATCCGGTAATGATTTCCATCAATCCTCACCATCCTCATGGAACATGCTTTCCAGAAGGGCTAACAGATTAGAAATGGCATCTTTTTTGAGGGAATAATACATCTTTTTACTCTCCCTCTTTTTCTCCAGCAAACCAAGAGATTGTAAATATGAAAGATGGTGGGAAATTGTGGCCTTTGATAACCCACAAAAAGCTGCCAGTTCATCTACATATTTCGGGCGTTCTGATAGCGCCTTTATTATCATAAATCTGGTAGGGTCAGATAATCCCTTCAAAAGTTCCTTGACAGTGTTTACTGAAAACTCAGAAAATCCTTTTCTGGTGACACTTTCGATATCACCGTATAGCACGACGTAGCGCTTCCCAAATATCTTTATCGGCAATGTACCAAAATCAGGTAAAGCAAACTGAAGGTAAATGTAAAACTCTTCCTCACTGTCAAAATTTAAAACATGTGAACCATAAAAGTAATTGAGAACTTTATTCAAACTATTCTCAGTTATATTTGAAACCTCTCTCCGGCACATCTCATTAATATAGCTTCTCAAACCGGATGATTCGAAATACCTCTTCAGCTCATTCAAGGCGCTCAATGTAATCTCTCGCAGGTGTTCTGGAAAAAGCACAAATTGTGAAAGAAACCAGATGGAATTTTTGGAAAGTTTGTCGGTGTTCTGTAAAGCGCTTAACAGTGTCTTACCGTCCTTCAGGAGTTCTTTTGCTTTGTCCTCAGAAACAGCTAATTTATTCGTTAAAACCACAAACAACAGCATCTCAAAGCGTTTAACAAATTCTTTGTCCAGCTCATCTATGGTTTCCTCGAGTTCGACGAACTTCGAACTGAGGGGAAACCCCGAAAGCACCGGAATTTCTTCCCTAAGATCGGCAAAAACACTGGCAACCGTTCTGACATCCCAGCTTGCTTTGCTTTCAACTTGTTCAACAAAGGAGAAAAGCTCATCCAAATTGCGTGGTTCGGAGCGTAGTTGAGCCTTTTCTGCTTGTTTATCGGAATTCACAGCTGTACACGCCAAAACCAAATCCACAAATTCAACCTGTCCTATAACCAATCTCATTCTGAACCTCCTCGGTTCGAACTTTATCGAATTATAGCATATAACATTTACGATTATTTTCCATAAAGTGACGCTCAATCTGTCTTCTTAAAACTCCTTAAAACACCTGTTTACCATCATCAAGTTAGACCGTCATCGAATAGTAACAGACAATATTTGACAACCATCGAACTCAGTGTTAATATATTGATGGACATCGAAATAAAATCTAAAGCGAGGAGGGGGATGGATATGAAGAAAAATATGAAAAGAGAACCGGTTAATTTGAAAAGTGTCTTTGAAGAAATTGAAAAAATGAAAGTATCTGTTATGTCAAAGAACGGCGCGTTGAACATATAAATTAACACCCCTTCGGCAACAAGTGAGAAACCGCAACCCCCATATGCAACACCCCCCCTTTCCCCACGGAAGAAATGGGATGACACTGGGCCTGAAAAGGCCCCTTTTTTTTTAATAATGTTATTGGTGATAATGTTATAATCTTTCTAGTATTTTTCAAGGAGGGGATTTGGTGAAGACTCTTAAACGGCTTGAACTTTATCTCTTGACAATAGCTGTCCTCCTTGGGATCATAGCATCGTTATTAGCCTACGATATTGTAATAAATCCCATGATAAAGAGTTATCAGATAAATAGACAAAAAAAACAGGAAATGAAAGAGAGAACATATGACGTTCTTGAAGAAATTTCTAGAATAATATTCGCTATTAAAGGCTATTATTATCTTAACCGCTCTCTGCCAGATCCGAACGAAATTCTTAATGATACTGAGCATACCTACAACTATTCCATCGATTTCGAAGAAATGGATGCTGCTTATCGTATAAGCATCCGGGGAAACTTCCCGCTCCTGACTAACCAAAAATATCTCGATGAATTCAGACTTGAGGGAAAGCTTTATTCTACTGAAAATAGCTTTTTGTATGTTGTTTATCTGGACAAGTTTATGTAACACTTGAGAGTGAAGGATATGAATGTAGTCGTTTTTGGTGGAACATTTTGGGATGTTTTCATATATGGTAACAGACCTCATGATGTTGAGATATTAGAACTACCCGGTGGATCCGGTTTGAATATAGCTTTCGGCCTTTATAAACTAGGTCACAGTGTCTGCTTTTTCTCCAATATAGGTAGTGATTGGCGGGGTACAGAGCTTCTTAAGAAACTTTCAGAAAACGGACTCTCCACCTATGGATTAACAATAAGAGAAGGAAAAACAGGTCATCATATCGCTCTCAACGATACCCCAATCGGAGTCGATAGGGGAGTGAACCGTTTGAATATAGAATTTGATAATGACACCTTAAAAAATGCTGATATAGTAGTAATAAACTCCGAAATTCCTGTAGAATCTATCTATAAAATCTGCTCTAAAGCTGAAAAACTTTGTTTTATCGATCTTGGTCCCCGATTTGTCATAGATACCAGCAAACTCAGAAAGTTGTCAAAAGCGAAACTGATCCTCATAGGCAACGAAAAAGAATGTGAAAAAGAGGGTTGTGATGTTATAAAAATGGGATCAAAGGGTGCTTCATGGAAAGGGGTAACTGTTGAAGGAGACCTCCAAAACTATCCTTTTAAAGTGGGTGCCGGTGACATTTTCGATGTAGTTCTCATAGATAGTTTCCTTAAAGGCCTGGACAAAAGAACCTGCCTTGAAAGGGCTGTAACTATATCCCAAACAGCAGCAAAAGAAATAAAGGGCGCTTTTTCGAAGATGATGATATTGGAACAGCAGAGCGGCTGAAGTGCTGAGCTGCGCTCCGGACACTTGCAAAGGTTGATCTGTCATCCTGAACTTGATTCAGGATCTCGTACTTAAAAAAAACAGATTCTGGATTGAACATCTCCAGAATGACAGTGGGGGGTTAAGATTCTGGATTAAACATTTCCAGAATGACGGTTTTTACAACCGCGAAGCGGTTCGGGTCGACCACGCAGTGGTTCGAGGCAACTCCGCGGAGTTCGTAACACCGGCACAGCCGGTCGAATCGACGATTTTTTGTACACCCGTCATCCTGAACTTGATTCAGGATCCCGTACTTAAACCCAGATTCCAGATCAAGTCCAGAATGACAATCCTTTGTCTGTGGTCTTATTTCAAGTAACGTCAACTGCGAAGCAGTTCGTGACAACTCTGAAAGAGTTCGCAACAATCCCGAAGGGATTCGTATCGCTGCGAAGCAGCGCACAGCGTGCTTACCCGCCGTGCAGCGGTCCTTTCAAATCTCAATTCAATACAAAAAAGAATACTCAACCTCCGCATCATAGCGGGTTCCTTCCGATACTTCATAATCCTTAATCAACAACATTTCTTCTAATTCGAAGGAGGGATCAATTCCAAACATATGATTCCATGTGTTTACGCATATTACTGGTCTTCCATCTCTGAATACAACTTCATTGAAAGGAATAATCGCATCACCATGCAAATCTTTCGTATCCTTGAAATGATGCTTGCCGGAAAAAGTACCGAAAAATCTTAATTCTAAAAGCTTTCCATTTTTATCAGTTATGATATGAAAAGTCTCGATATCTTCGATTCGCCCATATTTAAAGAATCTGTAAATGTCATAAATCACATTTATGAAACAATCGGGGTGATCTTCATCCTTAAAGACCACTGTTATCTCGTAATCTATTCCCCTGACACATTCCTTTTGAGACACGAACACCTCTACAATTCCGTTGCTTTTATCGTATTCAGGGATAGCAAATATAGGAAGAATTTCTTCAGGTATGCCCTCCGCTAAGGCAAACCTCAACAATAACACCATTAAAAACATCACGGCAATAAACTTTTTCATACCATTTATCACCCCTTATTACAATAATCGTTGTAGGTTGTTCGAAAAACATCGAGAATCCGAGAAGGCGAGAACCCGAGAAGATGAGAATAAAAACAACGCTTCTCTTTTGAGCCCGCATAACCACTGCGAAGCAGTTCGGAACAACTCTGAAAGAGTTCGCACCACTGGCGCAGCCAGTCGTACCAATCCCGAAGGGATTCGTACCCACGACAAAGTCGTGCTTACCAAATCTTGGACTCTCAATTCTAATACCGTATTTCAAAAGAATCGAAATGCACCGGTGATAGTTCTTCAAGTTCGACTTTACTAACATACGCAAATGGTGGTCCATTCTCAATCTCATTGATAAAATCCTTGAGAACAGAATCCTCAGCCTCGGCTACAACCTCAACACGGCCATCAGCAAGATTTCTTACATAACCAGTGACTCCCATCTTTTTCGCTTTTCTATAAGCAAAATAACGAAATCCAACACCTTGAACAATCCCTGAAAGAAGTATCCTGACTGTTTTCATTGTGTGTTCCACCTCTTCAAAGCCCCAGGTCTTCTCCTACCAGCAAAACGGTGTATCTGCCTTTGCGAGCCGAGCTATCGGTTATCACAACATATGTTTCACATATACGTTGAGTCGAATGACAATCCATACAAATTCCGGTAGAAGTACATGGGGTATGAAGGTTCAATCTTTTAGCGTTCATCGGAGATATATATTTTATGCGTTTTATTGCCTCATCCATATCGGAAACGATTTTGTTCATACCAGCAATGATTATTACTTTATCCGGTCCGAAAATCATCGGTGCTACCCTTGTGCCATGACCATCTAACTGGACAATCTCTCCTCTTATGGTAATCGCATTAGCACTACACAGAAAATAGTCAACTTCGAACATCTCTTTGAATATTTTCCTTTTTTCTTCGGGCGTTTTAGCAGCATATCTGTCTTTAAAATCGTATCTTCCATTTCTGAGAAAATCAAGAACGCCACATTGAGAAAGAGTTATAGATCCACCAACAGCGGCACTGGAACCAGCTGGCATCAGTTCTTCTAATTTAGGAACCACTTCTTCCGGGGTTGAGAGATACACCGCATTGATCCCTCTTTTTGCAAAGTTCTTTACGACAATACTTGCAAGATTATCGTATTTCCATTTCAGAAGTTCTTTTCTCATACACACCCTCCCATAAAATGTTGTTAAATGCTGGTTGTTATAACTTCCCGGAGGAAAACCGAAATCTGATTTAAGTCTACCATCATAGGTGTTACAATGTGAAATGTAGCACACAATGTATTGGAGGGGTACTAATGTTCACAACATATAGAAAATTTCCCAGCAGGATCCTGGAGATAACGTTCAAAAAAGATGGGGAGTCTGTTTTGCCAGAAAGCCCTGCTGTTGTCATGAAACCCATGGCTACTGTGAATAACCTTATTTCTTTCAACTTTTTCAATTCCTGGTTGAAGAAAGATTCGGAAAATCATTATTCCTTCAGTAGTACAAACGGATTATGGAGCGAAATGGAAATTCGAGAGAAACCGAAAGGATTTGAAATAAAAATAAGAATTGATCCGGAAGACGGCATCTTTGGTTTCGGTGAGGAAATCGGAGCTTTGAACAAACGGGGTAAGGTGTATGAGATGTACAATACAGACGAACCAGACCATTCACCAACCAAAACTCGTCTCTACTCATCTTTTCCGGTTTTCATGATCCTGTCACCAAAGAAATCTCTCGGATTCTTCCTCGACCACCCTGGTTACAGCAGATTTGATCTGGCTTTCACCAAAGAAAACGAAATAATCATCGACGTTGAGGGTGAAGGGTTCAAACTTTATCTCCAGGGAACAACTCCTGATGAGATTATTAAAGCTTTTACTGAACTTACAGGAAAACCTCACTTCTTCCCGGTATGGATACTCGGATACCAACAGTCACGCTGGTCTTATCCTAACGAAGAAACTATAACTGATCTCGCGGAAAAGTTCAGGGAGAAGAAAATCCCCTGTGATGTTCTTTATCTTGATATAGATTATATGGAGGATTTCAAGGTCTTCACATGGAATAAAAGAAGCTTCCCAAATCCAGAGAAACTGCTGGAAAAATTAGAAAATCAGGGATTCAAGGTCATAACAATAATCGACCCCGGGGTAAAGATTCAAAAAGGTTACGAAATTTATGAGCAGGGGATTAAAAGAGATTATTTCTGCAAAAAACCGGATGGTTCACTGTTTGTCCCGTACGTATGGCCAGGACCATCTCACTTCCCTGATTTCATGAATTCTAAAGTTCGTGAATGGTGGGGAAAGCTATGCAGTGATTTTACAAAAACGGGGATAGCGGGCATCTGGAATGACATGAATGAACCATCTATTTTTATGACAGCAGAATCTCTTCGTGAATTAAAAACGATTGTGAATAACATCGAAGAAGATATGGGAATAGAAGCAGGATTTATTTTAAGCCAGCTTGATGGTCGAAAACGTTATAGAGACTACGGTGTGGAATTTCAACATACCGATGACACAGGCAAAAAATTTCTGAACAGACAGGTTCATAACCTCTTTGGATTCAACATGTCACGCGCAACTTACGAAGGTTTTCAAAAAAGCGATCCCGATAGAAGGCCAGTTGTGATAACCCGTTCCGCTTATCCGGGAATTCAACGGTATGCGATTTTGTGGACGGGTGACAATGCCAGCCTATGGGAACATCTGTTAATGGAAATTCAAATGGCTCAGTCTCTTGCACTCGCTGGGGTGAATTTTATCGGTTGTGATGTTGGAGGATTTGGCGGTAATTCTTATGGGGAGCTTTTGGTAAGATGGACCCAGTTTGGTGCGTTTCTGCCTTTCTTTAGAAATCACAGTGCCATAGGCACACGAAATCAGGAGCCATGGGTTTTCGGCGAAGATGTTGAAGAGATTGTACGTAATTATATTGAACTCAGATATTCTCTAATGCCATACATTTATTCGATACTCAGAACAGCAACAGTAACGGGAATACCGATGGTCAGGCCTCTATTGCTTGAATGGCCTGACAACCCCCAGACTTATGAAACCGATGACGAATATCTATTTGGTCCAGCGCTTCTGGTGGCTCCTGTTTATCGTCCCAACGTCAGGGTAGGTATGTTTACCTACCAGATGGAAAATGGATGGACTTTTTCAATGAAAAAATTTTGGATAGCGGCCATCACTACGTTGAAGCGCCTCTAGATAAAATGCCTCTATTTATACGTGAAAATTCGTTGATCCTGACAACAGAAGTCAACCAGTATCTTTCTAATGCAGTATGGAAGACAGTAAAAATAAAGGGATTTGTTACCACAGCTGCAAGTTTCGAGCTTTATGAAGATGATGGAATCAGCAGGAAATATCTTGAAGGTGAATATTCGCTGAAAAAAATAGAAGTCTGGAAGTCTGAAAACAAATACCTTGCAAGGATATATCCTCAGGAGGGAAAACTTGAGATTCCAGCAAGAAAACTGAGTATAGAGATTTTTGATGGGAAGAGGTTCTGGAAAGGTGAAATCGAAGACAGTAAAGAGGGGTTGTGCATAGAATTGCATTAAAAAACTAAGAAAAACGATAAAAGATAGATGGATTGGAGGTATCAGGGTGCTGGAGTTGAAAAATGTTTTTTTAGAAAGAGAGAATAGGGTTATTATCAAAAACATGTCAGTAGCTTTTGAAGATAACAAAGTGTACTCTATTCTTGGAAACAATGGTGTTGGAAAATCCACTCTGGCATACATAATCATGGGTCTGGAGAATTATCGTGATCACAAAGGCGATATTATATTCAACTCAAAAAAAATCAATGATCTCTCCGTTTCGGAAAGATCCAAACTTGGCATCACCTTGGTCTGGCAGGAGCCTGTTCGTTTTGAAGGAATAACAACAAGAGAGTATCTAACTTTAGGTGGAAAATTAAAACTATCAAATAAGGAGCTCCTGAAGATATTGAATCTGGTAGGCTTATCCGAAGCCTATCTCGACAGGGTTGTTGACTCTTCACTAAGCGGCGGAGAAAGAAAACGAATCGAACTGGCTTCTGCACTTATCCTCAAACCAAAACTTGTTATACTTGATGAACCTGACTCTGGAATAGACATAATGTCAACAGATATGATAGAAGCCGTCCTCAACCATTTCAAGTCCAATGGTGCAACAGTGTTGGTAATAACCCACCGTGAGGAAATAGCACGGATGACCGATGAGGCTTATCTCATGTGTGGCGGTAGAATGCTTGCTAGCGGAACCCCAGATGAAATAATAGCATTCTACAAAAGGCTGTGTGATAAATGTTCACACACAAATCAACCTGTTGAGGAAGAGAAAAGGGGAGTCGGAAGATGAAAGGGAACCTATATGAAAAGGAATTTGAAACTATTGCCAAATATTATGAGCAAAGTGGTGGAGACGCGTCAAAATTCCTAAGAAAGGATATTGTCTCAATCATTGTAAGTGGTGACAAGGTGATTGGGAGAAATACAGTCTCAGGAGTTGAGCTAAAAGCAAAAGAACTCGAAAACGGTGTGGAACTCTGGATAAACGTTGCAGACAACGTTCAACTCAACAATCCGATACATCTGTGCACTGGTTACCTCAAACCTGAAGGAACTCAGCGGGTATTTATACACACCAAGATCGGAAAAAACGCAAAGGTAGATTTTATCTCTCATTGCGTCTTTCCAAAAGGCACAAACTTCACACATAAAATGATCGCAGATACTGAGATAGGAGAGAATTCAAAAGTGTCTTACAATGACACTCATTTTCATAGTCCAGACGGAGGTGTAACGGTCGAAGCTGTCTACAATACCAGAGTAGCAAAAAATGGGCTATTTGAAAATGTATTTCACTTAACAAAAACTCGTGTCGGTAAGCTATTTGTGCAGATGAAAGTGGTTCTTGAAAAAAAGGCAAGTGCCTTTTTAGAATCTAAGGTTTTCGAGAAAGAAGATGATGAAGTCGAAATAATCGAGGAACTTAACCTGGACGGAGAAAGCTCATCAGGTATTGCAAAGACGGTAGTTTTCGCAACTGACAGAAGCAGAGCAAAAATCATCAACAGAGCTTTCGGGAACGCTCCCTTTGCTAAAGGACACATAGAATGCAAGGAAGTTGTCAAAGGAGATAACGTAAACGTCGGAACTATACCGGAATTATACGTTAAAGACGAAAAAGCTGAATTAACTCACGAAGCCTCAATAGGAAGAGTCAACGTGAAACAATTAGAAACACTTATGTCAAAAGGCCTCACAGAGGATGAAGCCACGGAACTGATTGTTAGAGGAATGCTCAAATAGATTTAGGGGGGACTAAAGTGGATTACAAAGAAAAATACGTTGTCAAGAAACTCGTGGATCTTGTCAAAATTCCCAGCCCTTCGGGTTTCACTCATAGGGCCATTGAATATGTTCGCAAGGAACTCGAAACACTTGGTTTCGAACCTAAACTAACGAAAAAAGGCGCATGTTACGTGTGCCTCGGCGGTGAAGGTAATCCAGTCGCTTTCACAGCACATGTCGATACTCTCGGTGCCATGGTTAAATCCTTGAAGTCAAATGGGAGACTGGAAATCACCCCCATAGGCGGCTATATGATGAACAGTGTTGAGGGTGAAAACTGTGTGGTTCATACAAAAGATGGAAGAGAGTACACGGGAACGATTCAAACTATCGCACCATCTGTTCATGTGTTTGAGAACGCAAGAACTCTAGAAAGAAAACCTATAAATATGGAAGTACGGATCGATGAAAAAGTGAAAACCAGAGATGACCTCGAAAAACTCGGTATCGAACCGGGCGATTTCATTTCTTTTGACCCGAGGATAGTCGTTACCGAGAAAGGGTTCATAAAGAGCCGCCATCTGGATGATAAAGCAGGCGTAGCTATACTATTGACAGTAGCAAAAGACTTAAGCGAGAAAAAATTCTCGCTCAACAGAAAAGTCTACCTTTTCTTTTCAAACTATGAAGAGGTTGGACACGGCGCTTCAAGTGGTATTCCCCAAGATGTTGAAGAACTGATATCCGTTGATATGGGAGCTGTTGGTGGCACCCTTTCTACCAATGAATTCGTGGTTTCAATATGTGCTAAAGATTCCGGTGGACCCTATGACGCTCGATTGGTAAGGAATCTAGTTGAAACTGCTAAAAAGTCTGATGTAAATTACAGCGTAGATATCTATCCCTTCTACGGCTCTGATGCCGATGCTTCTCTCAGAGCAGGTTACGACATTGTTCACGGCCTCTTAGGACCAGGTGTTGAAGCTTCACATGGATATGAGAGAACTCACTACGATGGTTTAAAGAATACGATTAAATTGATTGAAAAATATCTCAAAAAAATAGTCTAAAATACGTTTAACCAACAACACCGTGTTTTTTTGGTTGAAAGACCGTGATTTTTTCTTTTGGAAAATTGAGTTATCAGCGTATAATTATATTGAAGCATTACAAAAACAGGAGGTGAAAGTATGAGAAAAGTGATCGTTTTGAGTTTGCTCCTTCTTACCACTTCATTGTTCTTTGCGTTCGGCCCAGAACTTAGTTTTGGCACAGTAACGCTTGGAGCTACCGATAGCTATTTCGTTTACATGTTCCATTATCCTGTCACAGACATAATACCTGGAATCGATCTGGATTTTGGCTTTGACATGTATCAAACCGAGATAGGCGGTCAGATGTATTTTGGTAAACCTTCACTGGACGCCACACCATCTACAAATGTTCTCAACGGGTTCTCAATCTACGCTGTAAGTCTCCGCACCAAATTGCTAGATTTGCGCTATGGCAAAATGGGATTCTACTCAAAAGGTATAGGCCTTCTTCTCAATTCTTACACAAAACCAAGAGCATGGGCTTTTGACGCTAACATTAAATTCTTCCAGCCCGGGTTGTCTTTACACGTTCCATTTGAAATTGTCTCACTAAATCCGTTTGTAGTCGACAAGACCTCTTCACTCTGGTTCGGAGGCGTTTTCTTCGATCTTCCTCTGAACCTCAAACTGGATACAACCTTCGTATGGGAATCAAATTCGGCTATAACAGACAGTGGTGAAATACCTGCTTATGGATTGACAGCTTCACTCGATTTCCCGATAGTTAACTGGAAGCTTATACGGTTGATCCCTTCTGCTGAGACAGCGATACTCGCTACCAAAGATTTCAGTCATATTGGATTCGGTGCTGGTGTTGGAGCCAGAGCTGCTATTCTCGATCTGCTGCGCATAAGGGGAGGGCTCGTTTACTATTCAGAAAACTTCATACCCGGTTATTACAACGCAGACTATGAATACAAGAAAATGATGGAACTGTATGAAGGTCAATCATGGCTTCCGAGAATCACCGATGCAGCAACTCCTGCTCTCGGCTGGTTCATAAGAGGTGACGTTGGAATAGGTGATATGCTTATTCTCAAGGTCAACGTGGATAGCTACAATACACTGCCAAATTCTCCTGTTGTTAAAGGATATTTGCGGGTAAGAATTCCTGAGGTTAACCTTGGCAAATTCGGTGGAGTTCCAGAATTCTTTGCTGAAGCTGGTTACTACCAGGATAATTTCCCGGTAGCTGAATTGTTTGGCGAGAATTGGAAAAACGCTCTTCTAAACGAAAACACCAGACTCAGCTTTGGTGCTATATATCCTCTCGCAGGAAATATGGCAGCCCACTTCATCGTGAATTACAACCCCGCAGCCAAAGATTTCGATTACCTCATAATGTTCGAATCACTCTCAGATAGAATGCCCGGAGCATGGCTCGATCCTAGCGAAGATTAATCTTTAATACTATATAGAAGACAGGGCTCCAATGATATGGAGCCCTGTCTTCATTCTACAACTTCAAACAAATCTTCTATCGTTTCTCTCCAGATTTCTTCAAAAGCGATACGATAGTTCCTTGGTTGGATCATCTCCGCCATCTTAGCAAAATTATTCAGCAAGTGATCTTCAACCAGTTGCCCGCGAAGGCTCAATAGATACTTTACAGCCTCTTCTTTGGATAACGCCTTCCTGTAAGGCCTATCTGTGGTCAGAGCATCAAAAATGTCGGCAATGGCCACTATCTGAGCAACTTCAGGTATCTCCCCATTCTTCAGGCCAAGTGGGTATCCTTTGCCATCTATCCGCTCATGATGCATCAAAACTACGTGGCGTATTAAATCCGGAAATTTCAACCCTTCAAGGAATTCTGCCCCATAAACCGGGTGCTTCCGTATCGCTTTCAATTCTTCAGGGTCAAGCTTTCCTTTCTTGTTGAGTATTTCAAGAGGAACTTTAATCTTTCCATAATCGTGAAGCATTCCGCCAATTATCAGATAGAACAAATCGGTTGTAGAATAATTCATATGACGCGCTAACGAGTAAGCAAAATACGAAACTCTGAGAGTATGGCTGGCTGTATAATCATCTCTTTGTCTCAACTCATTTACCAATTTCTTGAAAATGTCCCATAGTCTGAACAAAGCGGATTTAAGATATTTTCTAACGTGGGGAGATAATATCTTCTCTTTCCGAAGTATTTCGAAAGCTTCTATCATTACCTCTATCGCCTTAAAGCTCTCTCCTTGAGCGTTAAGGATCTCAGCTTTTAGCGCCTGACTCTCTCCATAGAGATAAGGAGTGTATTCTCTCTCCAGTATGCGATCTATCCACCGAACATACTCTTCGGCTTTGTCAATATCTCCCCGACTAACATAGTAATAACCGAGAAAGACCAGAGATATTCCCATATCCAAACGCTCAGGATTCTCAGAGTTCATTTTTTCGAGTTCTTTAACGACATTCTCAGCTTTTTCTATCTCAGAGAGAGCAAGAAAACATTTTAACTCCATAACAGCACATTTGGAAAGAAGATAGTCAAAGGCCTTCTTTTTAAGAGAGGTAACAAGGTTAAGCGCTTTTTCAAAGTCACCACGATAATAGTAATACTCCGTAAGGTTGTAGGGAGCAAGCAATGAACCGGCAAAATCTTCCGGGTACTTCATTGCCTTTTCAAGAAGTTCAACAGGGTCTTCTCCGATTTCAAAATAAGATGCCACCAGACCAAGATCATTATAATACGTAGCTCTGAGGTCCTCCGGTACAAACTTTTCTATGCCGAGTAATTCCTTCGCCTGTTTTATGACCTCCGTTCTTTTATTGAGCTCGTAACTGATCATCATATAAAAAAGCCTGAAAGAAATCTTCTCCCGGCTGTTTTCAGGAAACTTTTCGGCTATTTCCATAACTCTCTTCACAATATCATAGGCTCTTGTCAACTTTCCACGTTTCGCATTGAAAGCAGCAAGTTTTCTAAACCATTCTAAATCATAGCTACTGAGAGTATCCCTTCCCTCTGCAGTGGTACAAAGTTTTTTCAAAGCGTCAAGGTAATCTCGCTCTTTTTTATCTTCAATCTTTTTAAGAATCTCACATAT
Organism: Kosmotoga sp. DU53; assembly: GCF_001639905.1. Taxonomy (NCBI): domain Bacteria; kingdom Thermotogati; phylum Thermotogota; class Thermotogae; order Kosmotogales; family Kosmotogaceae; genus Kosmotoga; species Kosmotoga sp. DU53. The sequence continues at coordinate 21,692 of NZ_JGCK01000021.1, forward strand.
TTTAGGAATACTTTTCTCAGAAATTTCTAAACCTAAAAGTAACTCCTCAACGTCCTTTTTCATAAAAACCTCCAGAATCTGCGGTTGAACAGTTAATTTCTTGCTTAATTATATCATTCAAAGCTGTTATAAAGTCTGAGAAAGACTCACAAAAAACCTTGTCCAATTTGGATTTTAATAATACAATATCTCTGTAGTCAATTAAATTCCGTTCTTATTTTTTTATTGACTAAACATTCCGCGGAGGTGTTGCAAATGCTGAGGAATATTTTTATCGTCATTTTTGTTATTCTTTCTTCAATTCTACTTGCCGAAGTATCAGAAACTACCAGTGCTACTGAAGTTACTGTTCCATCTGTTGAAGAGGAGGTTGCAACTGCTACAGTTGTGGGAGAAGAAAAAGCTACGACACCTGAAGAACTTTTGGCACGTAAAGCAGCATTAGAGGAAGAGTTGAACAGAATAAATCTACAGCTCATGGATCTTCTGACAGAATCGGTTAGTGCGGGAATGAACTTAAAAGAAAATCTCGAAAAACTGCAAACCGAGCTACAGCAATTGAAAACCCAATTATTAGGTCTTTCCAATAACTTATCGAGTTTTAAAGGTGATCAGGAAAGCTTTAACAAAGAGGTTTCCACGGCTCTCACCAGAATTGATGCACTCGTTTCACAGGTTGATCAACTCAATTCATCAATTGATCAGCTCAAAGAATCCCTGCAAAAAATCGAAACAGAGAGTATCAACATCTTTCTGGCTATCCATTGTAGCAATACTTGTCTCAGTGACCATTGCTGTACTAATTGCTTTTCAGATTATCTGAAAATGTTTTCTCAAGATCTTCCTATTTCCTGATGACACCAACCTTTTTGATTATCTTCTCAACAACGCTGTAAGATGGGAGAACAATGGAGGCACATTCGCGCTCAATAACTTTTGCTAGCATTCCATAAATGATATCTGTATCTTCAGACTCAGTAATGGTATAACCTCCGGGGTTTTTGATTTTTACAATTGCATTCGCTCGATCGTCACCCACAAGAACCCTGATCATCACCGCACGTCTATCTCCTAATTCTCCCTGTAGACACTTATTCTATCTTTTCCAGAACGTTTAGCTTTGTAGAGCTCGTTATCAGCCTTATTTACCAGTTCCCTCAAAGTCGTATCATCGGAAAATTCGGCGACTCCCGCGCTGACAGTTACCTTTATCGGCTTGCCCGTTACCGCTCTCCAATCGTAGTTTCTCAATTCATCAAGAACTCTTTCAAGAGCTTCAACTGCCTCTGCTGCTTTTATGCCCGGAAAAATTATCAAAAATTCTTCCCCGCCATATCTACCCACAATATCACTTTTTCTCATAGAATTTCTGAAAATCTTTCCTATCTCCTTCAGAACCGTATCTCCAAAGAGATGCCCATAAGTATCGTTGATTTCCTTGAAGTCATCTACGTCCAGCATAGCTACAGTTAAGGAAAGCATTCTTCTCTTTGCCAGCTCTATGTACTCCTTCAAACGACTAAGTGTAGCTTTTCGATTGAAAAGGGAAGTTAGAAAGTCGATTTCCGTAGCAATTCTTTGATCACAAAAATTGTTTACGGTTTTTGCAATTATTCCAAGCGTCTCTCCTATGCTATCCATGAAATAATAAAGGCTTTCTGCGTTCCGCGGCCTTTTGAAAGACATAACACCCAATTCCTGATCTCCAAATGATATGACAAAATTTTTGACATTATTCGTATCAAATCCATCTTCTGAAGCATCCGAATCAAACTTCAAAAGCCACTCAGATGGAGTAACAGGTTTTTCCATAGCCCTCAATAAATTGCTTTTAACATATTCATGAGGCGTAGTATCAGAATAAAATCCAAAGGAATATACTCTTCCTATACTTGAAGAGATTAATAAAATACACAATCCATCAGCGCGTACAAAGTCAAGGATCAAGCTTTTTAGTTTTCTCATCATGTATTCTTCATCATCCACGTACTGAACCAGCGAAAGAAGTTCTTTATTTATGACCTCGGTTTTCAGGGTTTCTTCTATTACATCCACAAGTTCGCCAAATGGTTCAGTGCGGGTTTTATATACCTCTTTTGACCAACCCGAAATATAATTCCCTTTCAAAAAGTTAAGAATCTCTTTTGTGATCGATTCCACATCTCCTGATTTCTTCAGGAATTTATTTGCACCACTCTTTTTGGCCCAAAAATCATTTATCGCCTCATCCGCTCCGGTTAAAATTAGGATACCAACATTCTTAAAGCTGGTATAGCTTCTTATTAGCCGGCAAAGATGTACTCCATTCATCCTGGGCATAACGTAGTCAGTTATTACCACATCTGGAAGAAAATCAAAAAACTTATTAAGACCGTCTATTCCATCGGCTGCAGTTTCAACAGTAAACCCGTATTCTATCAGTACTTTTTCCAGCAAAGTTCTCCAAGTATCACTGTCATCAACCACTAACACTTTATCCATAAACTTTCCTCACTTTCGTATTCTCATTACTCTAAAAGAATCCCCCTTCCCAGCAAACATCGTATATCAACTAAGCTCTGATTCCTCAATTAACCAGTATTAAAAACATCGCCTCTATTAAGGTAAGTTTAACTCACTTTAACTCTAGCGCCGCAGTATCACAAATCTCTACTATCATTTCTTTTGGATCATTTTTCACGCTCAGACTTCCTGTAAGAGATGGGTATATACTGCACCGACGGTCTTCTTTGCTCGGTTTGTTTATAAAGGTTCATGAGGGTGTATATCTCATCCGGTACTTCCGTGCTAACATTCAACCCGAATTTTTTAACCTCTTCTACGGTAAGGGGATAATCATGTGTCCAGTATCCTGAACAAAGTTTATCAGCAAGCTCCTGAGCTTTTTCAAACCCGAATTTATCCTTCAAAAGTTCCGTAACAAATTCCTTCATCTGGGCTATCGCTTTCTTCGAAATATCTGCCAGAATCAGTGTTTGGTCGTCAACTTTATTTATGTCCTTCTCCTTGACAACATTGAGGATTGAAGCTGCTGGATACTGTCCAATCTGAGGATCGAGCGGACCAAGAACAGCGTTTTCATCCATTACTATCTCATCAGCTGCTATGGCTATAAGTGTTCCACCAGACATAGCATAATGAGGAACGAAAACGGTGACCTTTCCCTTGTGCTTTTTTAATGCTCTGGCTATCTGTTCAGCAGCAAGCACTAAACCTCCAGGGGTGTGAATTATAAAATCAATCGGCATATCGTCGGGGGTCATTTTAATGGCCCTAAGAACCTCTTCTGAATCTTCGATGTCTATAAATCTTCTCATACTCAAACCGAAAAAGTTAACGGCCTCCTGGCGATGAATGAGGGTTATTACCCTGCTACCTCTTTTCTTTTCAATACTTCTCAGCAATGCTTCCCGGGAACTTTTGACTGATGCTGATCTCATAAATGGAATGAACATTGAGAATATCAGTATCATCCAAAAGAGCTGAAATATAAATGTTGCTGGATCGAACATTCTTTCATCCTCCTTTCGCTATTTGTTATACTTCTCTAAAATATCGATTATAGTATTTTCCAATTCTAACGCTGTTCTTGTACTGATCTCTCTAATATTTTCTATTGTTTCCTCAATGGTTTTACCAACAACACCCTGAGGACCAGCGACACAAGATTTATCCAGAGCGAGCATAGCTGAATTATACGCTACTTCACCTGAAAAACCCACTTTGTAAGCACAGGCTTCTTTCGCACCGTCACAGATCATTCCAAGGGTGCTCGAGAAAACAGTGCTCATTGCTTGAGAGATCTGCTCTGTTGAGCCGTTGAGCATATACACAATTCCCGCCGCAGCCGACGGACCCGCCGCATTTGCCGCGCCGCAAGTCGGAGTAACCTTCCCTAGCCTGCTTTTAATATACCCTAAAACCAGATGACTCAATGCAATGGCTTTGGCGATTTCTTCTCGAGTCTTCCCATACGATTTCCCGGTAATTGCGACAGGCAATATCGTAACTATTCCTTGGTTGCCGCTTCCTCCACTGCTCATTACTGGCAATGGAACCCCAGCCATTCTTGCATATGAAGCCGCTGCACAGAAGCGTTTTATCCTTATAGCAAGCTCTTCCTCTGAATTGTTGTTTTCTTTAACTGGCTTGCACAGTGATATTCCCTCATTCATAGAATACGTGGCTATTTCGAGGTTCATTTTTACTCCTTCGAATATAAAATCTACATCCTTGGCGTCTATGCGTTCGACAGTCTCTATTATTTCATCTATTGGAAATTTTTCCCCTTCAAAAAAAAACCGGCTCTTCCCGTTCCCTTTGTGAACCTTTGAAAACAATCACACCATCTCTTGCAACCAGAGAGATAGCGGTGTGATCGCCGTCTATAACACACCTTGCAGCATGATTCCTTGTTTTAACCGTTACGTCTATATAAACTCCGGGTTTATCCCTGAGACATGATAGCTTCACTTTACCTGAAGCTATCATTCTTTTCGCTTTTTCTATATGACTATCATTGCATGATTTCAACGCTCGGAGCTTCAATGAAGGATCACCACAAATAGCCCCAAGTGCCGCGGCAATCTTGTTTCCCCTTGCTCCATTAGTTCCCGGGATTACCACATACATTCCATTCTTATAAATGTTTATGCTGGTCTTAACTTCTATGCTCTCCAAAATCTCATCTTCAGGCAAATCTTTACAAGCTCTTGAAACAGCAAAGGCTATCGCACCGGGTTCCGTACATCCTAGAGCAGGCTTTACACCAGACTGTAAATACTGTGTCAATCTGATCACCGTTATTCTCCCCTCTATACTTTCTGTTTTTATGGATTAGCGTCATCTATCTATAAGAAACCCGACTTTGGTATCATTCTAACACGTAGAACCAGGTTAAAATGAACTTTTCTTTCAGTGAAAGCCTATATAATAAAAAAGGGCCTGGAGGCCCCTTTTCATTCTTGACGCGTTTAAACTTTTATTGGCATCTCACTGACGTTATCCGGAATGATCAATTTTGCCTCTGTCTGTTCAAGCACCTGATCAACTGTAACACCGGGAGCAACTTCTTTCAATAACAGTCCATCTTCTGTAGGTTCGATAACTGCTAGATCCGTTACCACAAGATCGACGGGTCTAACGGAAGTTAACGGCAGAATGCATCTCTTAACCAATTTTGGCCTTCCTTTAGCTGTGTGTGTCATAGCGACGATAACACGTTTGGCCCCGGTAACGAGATCCATTGCTCCCCCCATACCGGGAACCATTTTGCCAGGAATCATCCAGTTGGCGAGCATACCCTTTTCATCTACTTGGAGAGCACCAAGGACAGTCACGTCAAGATGACCTCCCCGTATAAGCCCAAAAGACATTGCACTATCGAAAGTCATAGCCCCGGGGAGGGCTGTTACGTATTGTCCGCCCGCGTCGGTAAGATCTTGGTTTTCCATACCCGGTTCTGGAACGGGCCCCATCCCAATAATTCCGTTCTCAGATTGGAAAAAAACCTGTATTCCTTCAGGAATATAATTCGCAACCAGTGTTGGAATGCCTATACCAAGATTAGCGAGATTTCCATCTTTCAATTCAAGTGCCACACGCCTTGCTATTAATTCCTTAGGATTCATCATTTACACCCCCCAACGACAATATAATCTACAAGTACCCCAGGGATGTGCACTTCATCAGGCGGAATAGCACCTACAGGAACAACTTCCTCCACTTCCACTATGACAACACCCCCTGCCATTACCATGAGAGGATTGAAATTTTTAGCCGTGAGAGAGAAAACGAGATTGCCAAAATAATCAGCTTTTTTTGCCTTTATAAGCGCAACATCCGCCCTAAGTGGAAGCTCGAGCAGATACTTTTTGCCATCGAGTTCGATGATCTGTTTGCCTTCTTCCACAACCGTTCCGACACCGGTTGGAGTTAAAATGCCCCCCAGTCCAACTCCACCGGCGCGAACTCTTTCTGCAAGCGTCCCCTGTGGGATGAGTTCTACTTCCAATTCCTTTTCTATCATTTGCCGCTGGGTTTCAGGGTTTGTGCCGATATGCGAAGCAATAACCTTTTTCACAAGCTTGTTAACGATGAGTTTTCCGATTCCTTTGTCTGGAAACGCTGTATCGTTGGCTATAACGGTAAGACCACCCTTTTTCGCTTTGATTATTTCATCTATCAAAGTTTCCGGACTGCCGCAACCAAGAAATCCCCCTATCATCACAGTCGCACCCTCTGGAATTAAATCAACCACTTCCTTACTTTTGATGACCTTCACCTTAGATCCTCCCTTCGGATTCCAAGTCATGGTTAGGACTACTTAGATCCTTATCAGGAACAACGGACTAACTCAGATTCTCTTTATAATAATGGCTGTTCCCATTCCACCACCAATACACAGCGTGGCAAGGCCGAGTTCAACTCCGCGTTTCATCATTTCGTAAAGCAAGGTCACAACTATTCTGTTTCCACTACAACCTATCGGGTGTCCAAGAGCTATGGCACCTCCATTGACGTTTGCTCTTTCAATTACATAATCTTTGCTGACTCCATACATTTCATTCCATTTACGGATAACCCCGAGTGTTTGCACAGCAAAAGCTTCATTTGCCTCGATAAGATCGATATCTGTGAACTTTAGACCTGCATATTTGAGGGCATTATCGGTTGCGGGAACCGGCCCAAGCCCCATAACCATCGGATCGACTCCACCCTGTCCCCAGGCAATAACTTCCGCCAGAGGTTTCAAACCGTGAGCTTTTACGTAATCCTCGCTTGCGAGAATAACTGCACTGGCTCCATCGTTAATGGTAGAGGAATTTCCAGCGGTTACTGTTCCATCTTTCTTGAAAGCAGGTCTTAACCTTGCAAGTTTTTCAATGCTGGTTTCTCTGGGACCTTCGTCGGTATCAAAAATCCTGGTCTGTTTTTTCTCAACAACCTCAACGGGTACTATCTCGTCTTTGAATTTCCCTGCAGCAATTGCCGCACGAGCGCAATTCTGGCTTTCAAGGGCATATTCATCCTGTTCTTCACGAGATATTTCGAACCGGGAAGCGATTTCTTCGGCGGTTATACCCATGTGAACCTGGTTAAAAATATCAGTAAGACCGTCAAACACCATGTGGTCAGTCATCTTCATATCGCCAAATTTAGCTCCAAACCTCGCCTTATAATCGACCAGATACGGTGCCTGAGACATGTTTTCCATACCGCCTGCTACCACAAGATCGGCCTCACCATAAGCGATATCTTTAGCACCAATAATGATAGACTTCATACCGCTCCCACAAACCATATGAACTGTGTAAGCTGGAACTTCCACAGGAATTCCCGCATAAATAGAAGACTGTCTGGCCGGACCCATACCCTGACCTGCCATAAGAACATTACCAACGATAACTTCATTAATATCTGAAGGTTCAACACCGGCCTGGTCGATAGCCGCCTTAATCGCTATAGAACCAAGTTTTGGTGCAGAAATACTCTTAAGGCTTCCACCGAATACACCAATAGCCGTTCTTTTAGCTCCAACAATAAAAACTCTTCTTTTCACGTGTACCCCTCCATTTGTTATAGATACTTGAAAAGTTTTATTCAATTTATTCTATCAGGGCGTTTTTGTACATGACAAAATCAGGTTTACGGAATGAGAAACCGTTAATTGTGTAAATCTTGAAAAAACAGGTTTTTGTTACCGAATTTACACGAATACAAAAACGAGAAGACTACATAAAAGATCTTTTGGTTCTAAAAACTAAAATTCAATCCCTTTTCGAGCAATAATCCCCTTCTGGTAGTAATGCTTCACTTCTTTCATTTCGGTAACCAGGTCTGCAATCTCAATAATCTCCTGAGGAGCGTATCTTCCCGTAAGAACCACTTCTACATGTTCGGCACGGTTATTTACAGCTTCAATAACCTCAGAAGAGGTTATCAGTTTGAAATAGAGCGCTATATTAACCTCATCCATTACCACCAGATCGAAATTCCCTTCTTCCAGCATATTCTTAAGTTTTCTTAGGCCATCTTTGGCGGCTTTTACATCTTCGTCGCTGGGCTCACCGTGTATGAAACATCCTCTCCCAAATTGCTCTATAACAAAGTTTGGGAGAAAGTCAGCAGCCTTTAGTTCACTGTAATCCATTCCTTTAACAAATTGCCCAAAGAAAACCTTTTTCCCGGCGCATACCGCCCTTAAAGCTAATCCCAATGCCGCAGTAGTTTTACCCTTTCCATTTCCTGTATAAACATGAACATATCCTTTACCCATCTTTAAGCCCCCTAACCAGGTAAGTATCTCTCTCTCAAATATATCATTAACGATGGTATAAAAATCATAAGCTTTAAAATGAGGATTAAAGAAAGCAAAAAGAAAGGTTCGTCTGAACCTTGGGGAAGTTGCTCAAATTTTGAAGATATGATTTATGTGTATCTAAAAGTCCACGCCTGAAGACAATATAACGTTGGAATATGGAGTAGCTTCTCCCGTTCTAATATACGCTTTCGAACTCACAGCAGCGATTTTCTTAAACTCCGAATGTTCAACGTAATCAACTGCCGCGTCCGAAAAAAGCTTTAATATAGCATTGTGCATTTCCGGGTTTTTATCCACGATTTCTTTCGCTAAAATTATTTTCTCTATAATAAGTTCCTCTCGCAACGCTTTGAGAACATCGATCAACCTGGGAAAACCTTTGATAATCGACAAATCTACGACTTTAGCGCCGTCAGGTATTGGGAAACCACAGTCACAAACTGTTATTCTGTCCATATGCCCCATTTCCGCAGCTATTCTGGCAATCTCCCTGTTTATAATTCCGCTGCGCTTCATATCTTCACCCCGCGTTCATCAAGGAAGAACCTGACCTCTTCAAGTGTTGGACAGGACGGTTGTGCCCCCATCCGTGTAACTGAAATTGCAGCAGCGGCACTCGCAAATTTAACTGCTTCAATCATGTCGAGCCCATTTTCGATAGCCACCGCGAGAGCTCCATTAAACGTATCGCCAGCAGCGGTTGTATCCACTGCATCAACCTTGAAAGCATCAAGAGAGAATTCACCAAGTTCTCCAGAGAAGATAGTTCCTTTCTCACCAAGTTTCAACAGTACATTTTTACAGCCAAGTTTCTTCAATTCCTTAATCAGCATTTCTGGCGGCAAATCACCTACCAGTGAAACTGCTTCCGACTCGTTCGGAGTGATTATGTCAACGTACTGAAAAATCTCTTTCGTTATACCTTTCGAAGGTGCTGGATCGAAAATAACGAGTTTTCCCGCTTCATGAAACAAACGAGCAACATGAAAAGTTGCAGAGAATGGAATCTCATTCTGCAACAAAAGCACGTCTGCTTTCAAAAGCTCATCTCTCGCAGCTTCTACAACACTTTCAGTAAGATAATCGTTTGCACCGGGATAGATTACTATCCGGTTGTTACCCGAAGCTTCAACTTCAATTATCGCCATGCCATTGGAAGAATCAACTCTCTTAATTCCTTTCTCTAAGCCTGCTTTTTTCAAGCTTCCAACGGCAAACTGCGCATTTCCATCATTGCCTACACATGTCAGGAAATAAACCTCTGCTCCTAACTTTTTAGCAGCTACTGCTTGATTGGCTCCTTTTCCACCAGGAAAATAATTCAGTGTTGTGCACTTTTGAGTTTCACCAGCGCGCGTGAAATGGTCAACCGTGAGAACTACATCAACATTGTTGCTTCCGACTACTGCTATCATACGAATCCCTCCACAAAAAACGGAGGGGGGGACATTCCCCCTCCTTTTTCATTATTCATTCACAACAAGTTTTAGATCAACAGGGATATAAATAGAGCCTGTTGTTAAGTACTCGAAGGCTTTGAGAACTGCAAGCTCTCCCATCTTGTAAGGTTGCTGGGCAATGGTCGCAGCCATTTCGCCTTTTTTGACTGCTTCAACAGCATCATCGATGGCATCAAAACCAACTACGTAGATCTTTCCAAGCAGTCCGGCTGCTTTGATCGCCTCAATCGCTCCAAGTGCCATTTCATCGTTCTGGGCAAAAACGGCGTCGATGTCTGGATGTGCCTGAAGAATGTTTTCCATAACTATTAACCCTTCCGCTCTGTTGAAGTTAGCGGTCTGTTTTGCTACCAGCTTTATCCCGGGGTATTTTGCTATAGCTTCTTCAAAACCTTTTCCGCGATCTCTCGCAGCGGAAGTTCCAACTATACCTTCCAGTTCAACGACCTTACCTTTTCCACCAAGAAGTTTCGCCACAAATTCACCGGCCATCCTTCCACCGGCAACGTTATCAGAAGCGATGTGGCAAACAACCTTTCCACCATTGGAAGCTCTGTCAACTGTTATCACAGGAATGCCGGCATCGTTTGCTTCCTCAACTGCCGTTACGATTGCATCACTGTCAGTTGGGTTGATGATTATCAGATCTAGACGTTGTTGAATGAAGTCTTCGATATCGCTGAGCTGTTTCGCCGGGTTGTCCTGAGCATCTGCAACGATAACTTCTACCCCCAATTTACCTGCCATGTCCAGCGCACCGTCTCTCAACGTAACAAAGAACGGGTTGTTGAGTGTCGAAAGAGACAGACCTATTCTGTAAGTTGCTCCCAATGCGAAGACTGACACCAAAAGCAATAAACTGAATAACACCAGTACCTTTTTCATACTTAACCCTCCCCTATCAGAATAGGGGCATATAGCCCCTTTTATTTCTGACCCGCACGTTCAGCCATAACGGCGAGCAGTATTACTGCACCTTTTACAGCTTGCTGGTAGAATGGTGAAACATTCACCAGGTTCATCCCGTTGTTTATAATCCCCATTACCAGAGCCCCAAATAGTGTTCCAATTATCGAACCCTTACCACCTGAAAGGCTTGTTCCTCCCAAAACGACCGCCGCTATCGCATCGAGTTCGTACCCCATTCCGAATATCGGTTGAGCACTATTCAACCTTGCTGTTAAAATCAGTGCACTCAATGCTGAAAGAAGACCGCTAATCATATAAATAATTACCTTGTAACGGTCAACCTTGACGCCGCTCAGCCTTGTGGCTTCTTCATTCCCACCTATTGAATACGTATATAACCCGAGTTTTGTATTTGTCAAAATGTAGAATCCCGCGACGAAAACCCCTGCCATTATATAAATTGGAATCGGTACTTGGAGCCATTCACCTCTACCAAATTCTCTGAAAGCAGCGGGTAACCCGGTTATTGGTCTACCCTGCGTGTAAACCTGTGTGAAACTTCTCGCAATTGCCATTGTGGAAAGTGTTACAATGAAAGGCTGAAGCTTCATTCGTGCGATTATAAAACCGTTGAATGTTCCCATAGCGGCTCCGACACCGAGGGCGGCAAGCACACCCCAAAGTATCGAACCGCCCTTCAAAATCGAAGCTCCCACAACTGCCGAAAGGGCAAAAACAGAGCCTACCGAAAGGTCTATCCCACCAGACAATATCACGAAGGTCATACCAAAAGCCATGATTGCATTTATGGAAATCTGCCTGAGAACATTCAGAAAGTTTGACAGCGTCAGGAATCGGTCAGACAAAATGCTGAATAAAATCACGATTCCTAGAAAACCTACTATTATGGGGAATTTTCTGAAAAAGTCAATGATTTTCTTCAACATTCTCTTCAGCCTCCCATAGCAGCAGCTATAATTTTTTCCTGACTCATTTCTGAACGTTCAAAAACTTCCCTTTGCTTTCCCCGGTGCATAACAAGCACCCTATCACTCATTCCCATAATTTCTGGAAGTTCTGAGGAAATCATTATAATACCAACCCCCTGGTTTGCCAGTTCATTCATGAGCTTATAAACCTCGACTTTGGCTCCAACATCTATTCCTCTAGTGGGTTCAACAAAAATGGCCAATTTTGGTTTCCTTAAAAGTCCTTTTGCGAGAACAACCTTTTGCTGGTTACCACCCGAAAGATTCGATACTCTTTGCTTAATAGAAGGCGTCTTCACTTCAAGTCGATTTACCATATCATTCGTGATCCTCTTACCCTCTTTCCAATTCAAATGCCCTAACTTGGAGATAAACTTTGTATTCTGGAGGACAACATTCTCCAGTATATTCAGGACGAGCACCAAACCCTGACTTTTTCTATCTTCCGGTACGAGGATCACTCCTTTTTCGAGAGCGATATCCGGTCTGCTTGGAATCGGATAATCTTTTCCAAGAAGTTTACATTCTTTCGCAGTTGCCTTTAAGCCCCCATAGATCCCCATTGCGATCCCGCTTTTACCGCTCCCGACAAGCCCGGCGATCCCGAATATTTCACCTTTCCTGACATTGAAACTCACATTATGTACATAACCCGGTACATTGAGCTCCCGAACCTCAAAAATGATTTCATCAGAAACTTTGTTTTCTTTGGGGAACATATTTTCAATCTTTCGTCCTACGACATCCGTAATGAGACGTTCTCTGGTGTAATTGGAGATTTCGTCGGAAGAGATCCTCTGACCATCTCTTAAAACAGTAACCGTATCAGCAATTTCAAACACTTCTTCCAATCTATGGGATATAAAAATTATCGAAACGCCTCTCTTTTTAAGATTCCTCACATGATCAAAGAGCATTTTTGTTTCATGGTCAGTAAGCGTTGCCGTGGGTTCATCCATAACTATGATACGTGCGTTGGTTGCGAGGGCTTTTGCGATTTCAACTAACTGTTTTTCCGAAACATTTAGGTCTTTAACAAATTCCGTTGCGGATATAGAAAAACCAAGCTTTTTTAGTAACTCGGAAGCCCGTCTGTAAATATTTTTCTTCCGTAAATTGAACCAGCTTCCTCCTTCATTCCCAAGATATATATTTTCCGCAACCGTAAGATCCTCAACGAGATTCAATTCCTGATAGATCACCGAAATTCCCGCCCTGATAGCCTGAATTGGGCTGGTAAAATTGATAGGCTTTCCATCAAGAATTATTTCCCCTTCATCTGGAGTGTGCACTCCACTTAAAATCTTTATTAAGGTAGATTTCCCCGCTCCATTTTCACCAACAAGAGCGTGTATTTCCCCATGTTTTAACCGGAAATCTACCTTATTTAGAGCAAGTACACCAGGGAAACGCTTTGTAATTCCTTTCATTATCAGGATGGGCTCATTTTCTTTCACGGGTACTCCCCCTAATCTCAAGGGTTGTTTCCAAAAGAACTACATCATTCTTAATCTCCTCGTTGATCGCGCTGATTAATAATTCAGCCCCGACACGCCCCATTGAATAAGCGTCCTGCCTGACTGTTGTCAAAGGCGGCCGACTCATCCTTGAAAACAGTATGTCATCAAATCCCGTAACAGAAACGTCTTGCGGTATCCGAAATCCCCGCCTTTCAAGTTCAACCATTGCCCCAAAAGCTATCATGTCATTTCCGCAGACAACAGCATCTGGAATATGTTTTAGCTTTTTAACCATTTCAACGCCGCTTTCATAAGTGTACTCTCCAAAAACAATTTCAAAATTGAGGTCGTTTCTGCCTTCAACAGTATCTTTAAACGCTTTGAGCCTTTCTTTGGCTGAATGAATGATTGGATCACCACTTAAAAAGACGAAGGAACGATGCCCGGTCTCTATAAGGTAATTCATTAATTTCTTGATACCGCCATAGTTATCAGAAGCAACGCATGAAATAGTTGGACGATTTACAATGTTATCCATCAAAATAGTTGGGATCTTTTTGGAGATCGCAGAATCTATCAGTGGATTGTTCTCTTCAAGGGTTATTGCGATTAACCCATCTATCTTCCTTGAATAGAATGTGGCAAGAAGCTCGTTTTCTTTTTCTCTCGTCCCCGGAAGAACTGCAGAGTAAAATAATATACCCGAGAGACTTCAAAAAATCTTCTGCCCCTTTCACCATAGAGGAAAAGAAAGGATTAACAATATCCGGAATCAAAAACCCTATTGTTTTTGTTTGGCCTTTTCTAAGGCTTTGAGCAACTCTATTGGGATGATATCCGAGCTCTCTGGCGGATGTTAGAACTTTTTCTACCAACTCTTCGCTAACAAAGGAAGTTTTGTTGAAAACCCTTGAAACGGTGGCTATCGATACTCCTGCATGCTTTGCAACATCCCTGATACTCACATGTTTTGACTTCATTTTCCCCTCCTGAAAACGTTTACGTAAACGTTTACATGAAGTATTTAAGCATACCCATGGATTCAAAATCAACTTTGTTCATCTTCATTAGTAGCTAATTTTTTCTATCCTGGGAGATTTATCCTTAATTAAATGAACCATCCTCATTATCTCAAATTAAAAGAAGAGTACCATTGTTGACTGTATTCACAAGTTGCTGTGCTATATTTATATTGATAATAACAATGTTTTAATCGTCTGCTGATATGTATCGGTTTTACACTTTCTAAAAACCATTATTTGTTAACCTGAAATACACATGTTGAATGTTGAAACTATAAGAATATCTCTCAATTCTAAGGAAGTTCTAAGCTCTTTATAAAGCTGTTCTAAGTTTTAATCTGTAATCTATAAGTGTAGCAAGGAATTACAAACTTTAACCCAGGGAGGTTGATAGTATGAAAAAAAGTATTCTAGTTTTGTCACTTGTGATAATAGTTGTAGGAGTAAGTTTTGCAGGAATTACTCTTAATGCTTCTGAAGTAGACAGTGTTTTATTCATGGTTGAAGAAGAGAAATTAGCTAGAGACGTTTATCTAACACTCTACGACAAATGGGGGCTTATAACCTTTTCCAACATTGCCAGAAGCGAACAACGCCACGTAGATGCTGTTAAATACATCATTGAAAAATACGGCCTTGAAGATCCAACTATTGACGAGATAGGCGTCTTCAAAAATGAAGAACTGCAGGCACTTTACACCCAGCTGGTAGAAACAGGAAGCAAATCACTCGTAGATGCAATAAAAATTGGACTTCTCATCGAGGAACTGGATATAAAAGACTTGAAGGAAAGAATCGAAGCCACAGACAATGGAGATATAATCACTGTGTTTAACCTTCTCATGGATGGATCAGAAAATCATTTCAGAGCTTTCTACTCACTGTTGCAGAGATTCTCAACTGAAGATTACACGCCTCAGTACATAACGATTGAAGAAATGCAGGAAATCCTCTCCGGCACAAATGAAAGAGGAGGAATGGGGTATCGCCCGTTCTGAGAGCAGGTAAATAAAAAACGGGAACGCTAAAGGCGTTCCCGTTTTTTCATTTTACTCTACCTTTAGACTTCTTAACCCTAAAATTAAAAGCGGTATTGAAAACAAAACGTACGTTACAAGAATACCCGGATTTTCCATTCTTTGAACATAAAAATACGTCACGACACCAAGAAAAACGAAGAAAAAGATTCCAGGCCAACGCCACTTTCTTGATAACTCAGTAAACAGAAGAATCAACAAACCCGGAATCGATTCCATCAGGGTTTCGAACGAAAAACCATGCGAAATCAAAGCAAAGAGTACGAGTATAAGTCCCATTATCCTTCCTACATACGTTATTACCCCTTCTCGCGAAAACGTCAGGGAAGCAAACAATGCGGCTTTGGTTACCAGCGGGACAATCACAAAAATTATTAACAAATCCCAGCTCAGATCTATTTTCATCGTAAACAACAGCATCGCAAGGAGTACCGTTATTATAAGCGTTATTGTAGAAGACAAACCATCGTTAGCTAGTTCCCGTTCATCGAGATCTTTAAGAACACCAAAGAATCTCAGAATGGGACGGATAAAAATTCCAACTCCCAGGAAAACGAACCACGGATTCACTTCCAGCGCCAACCAGAGCATCAAAACAAGAACCCCAATATTGAAGAGAAGGGTATAAACCTTTGTTCTCATATCCAATCACCTTCCTCCAATTCAAATAACTCCTCAACGGAACAGCCAAGAACCTTCGCTATCTTCAGAGCCAGTTTAACCGAAGGATTAAACTTTCCTTTTTCGATATAAATGATCGTCTGTCTGGTTACCCCTACCCTTCTGGCAAGTTCCTCTTGAGTTATTTTCCCTTTTGTAATCCTGACTTTCTTGATATAGTTCACCATAATATCCCTCCCGTATCATCGTACATTTTTCTTTACTTTAAGTCAAGTATTGTTTACACAACAATCATTGTCTAGACTGTACAAAATTGTTTCTTTTGATGATATGACAGCAGATTACAAAATTTTCTCTTTATCTCGTAGAATTTTTATTTTGCTGTACTCTTATCGTATAATTTCTTTATATTTAACAGCAATGGTTTAAAGAAGAATGAAGTTAGACACGAATTTCTTATTCTAAATGAACTGTTGGAGGTGTGAGCTATGTTGAAGAACATCCCAAGAGTAATTTCTCCAGATCTAATGACTGTACTCATGAAAATGGGACATGGCGATGAGATCGTTTTGGTAGATGCGAATTTTCCGGCTGAATCTTTAGGCCCACAAGTTGTTAGAGCCGATGGTCTTGGCATTCCAGAACTCCTTGAAGCAATTCTAACCTTTCTCCCATTAGATACCTTTGCAGATATAAACGTTGTTTTTATGGACAATGGAAAAGAGGAAAAACCACCCATATGGAAAGAGTTCACGAAAGTTCTTGAAGCTTCTGGCGAAAAGGTAAAACTGAAAGCAGTAGATAGATTCGAATTTTATGACCTGGCAAGAAAAGCATATTGCATAGTGGCCACTGGTGAAACTGCATTGTATGCAAATATCATTCTCAAAAAAGGAGTAGTAATATTTTAATGCTGTTTATCGATGACTTCAGCGAAGAAGCTGTAAAACTGGTAGAAAATCCTGTCTTTTCCGGTTTGACCACGAATCCAACGATTTTGAAAAGGGACAGGCCAAATCTTACCATGCTGGAAGTCGTGGTTCTACTGGAAAAAATCCCGGGAACAATGCACTTCGTTCAGGGAAGCGTAAAAAACACTGAATGGATACAGTTTTTAGCAGAACTGATTGAAACCGGAAAGATAACCGCTTCCAAGTTTGTAATTAAACTTCCATGGGAGCCGAGTATCGCAGCACCTATCTCCAAACAGTTGAAGAAGATGGGATTGAAAACCTGTGCCACTGCCGTTTACTCTCTCAGACAGTACTACACAGCTTTAGCCGCTGGTGTGGATTATGTCGCGGTTTATTTTGACAGGATGAAACGCTCCGGAATAGATCCTGTAAAATGGATTCAGGAAATGTTGAAAATAGGTGCTAACACCAATAGTTCTCCAAAGATTCTCGCAGCGAGTATCAAGGAACTTCAGAGTGCTTATGAACTCATTACTATCGGGGTCGATTCACTCACCATACCTTTGAAGCTTGCTAAAGAATTCATCAAAGGTGATTTCCCGATGAACGATCTTGAGATCTTTGAAAATGAATTCAGGATGTGAGGCTGGGCTATGGTGAATCCTGTATTATGCGCTGGAGAAGTTTTGCTTGACTTCTTATCCAAGAACCCCGGAGCCGGTCTTGGTGAAACCACACTCTTTGAAAAAAGGCCCGGAGGTTCTCCCTTCAACATCGCGGTGGGATTGCGAAGACTCGGGGTACCCGTGGCATTTCTTGGAAAGGTGGGAACAGACGAATTCGGAGACGCGCTTTTCTCATACCTTGCTTCTGAGGGAATCGAAACCCGTTTCGTTGTCAGAAGCCCCGGTACAAAAACCTCTCTTGCCTTCGCTGCGATAGACAAGCACGGAAAACCCGTATTCAGATTTTACCGTGACAACGCCGCGGATGTGAGCTTAAAGATAACGGAAATCCCGGATATCAATCCACAAGATTTCTCTCTGTACCACTGCGGATCAATATCCTTACTGGAGGAACCTTCAGCGAGTACTTACCTGGAAATCTTCAGGCGATTCGTAAAATCCGACGTAAAAACATCTTTTGATCCAAATATAAGAAGAAGCCTTATAAAGAACGAAAAGAACTACCGAATGTTATTGAATGAAATTATTTCCAATGCCGATATTATCAAATTGAGCGATGAGGATCTGGAATACATAACAGGCGAAAATAACCCGGAAAAAGCTGTCAATAAACTTCTTACAAAAAACGATGCCGTTATATTCGTGACCCTCGGAAGTAAGGGTTCGTTGGTTTGCAAGGACAAAGAGATTTCCCATGTTCCCGGTTATAACGTCAAGGTTTTAGAAACAACAGGATGCGGGGATTCATTCATGGCAGCTGTTTTATCCCATATATACAAACTAAACAGTGAAGAATTTGTGCGGTTATCTATCATGGAGCTTGAAAAAATAGCAAAGTTTGCCAATGCCGAAGCTGCCATTGTAGCTACCAGATATGGTGCCGCAAATTCAATGCCGTATAAACAGGAGGTCGAAACATTCCTTTTTGAACAAAAAAGCTGAGGTGGAAATTTATGAAGGGCTTTCTCGCGATAGACATAGGAGCGTCCGGTGGAAAAAGTCTCCTTGGTGTCTTTCATCGGAAAAAATTAGAGTTGATAGAAATTCATAGGTTTCCCAACATTCCTGTCGAGATAAATGGTTATACATACTGGGATGTACTTTATTTATACAATAATGTACTTGAAAGCATAAAAAAAGCAGCAAAAGTTTCGGAGGTGGAACTTGAAACTGTTGGTATCGATACATGGGGAGTTGATTTTGGCCTTTTGGATAAAGCCGGTTTTTTAGTGGGTAATCCCTTTCATTATCGTAATATGTTCAAAACCGATGTCATGGAACGTGTTATAGATGAAGTGGGAAAAGAATGGATTTTCAAGCGTGCACCTGCACAGTTCAAGCCATTCAATACGCTTTATCAGTTGATAGCATTAAAAGAAATGTCGTCTCCTTATTTGAAGAGTGCACACACATTACTTATGATTCCATCTTTGTTGAGTTATTTTCTTACCGGGAAAAAAGTCATAGAATTTACCATTGCAACAACAACTCAGTTATACAATCCGCATCACAACACCTGGGATAAAGAAATCATGGAGGTTTTTGGAATTCCAGATATTTTACCCCGGGTTGTTTCATCAGGAACAATCCTCGAAATCATCAACTCGAAAAACTTCAAATGGCTGAAAAACAATGTAAAAATAGTTCTTCCGGCTTCTCACGATACTGGTTCTGCGGTTGCTTCAATACCGGATGATAAATACAGAATGATGTTTATCAGTATCGGTACCTGGGCTGTAGAAGGGGTTTTTCTTGACAAACCTATGATAACCGAAAAGGTAATCCAGTTAAATTTTGCAAATGAAGGATGTTATGATGGGCGTTATAGGTTGTTGCAAAATATAACAGGATTGTGGTTAATTCAGAGATTATTGAGAAAATGGAAGGAAAAAAGGCACAATCTAAATTATAAAACTCTAGAGGAATTAGCGAGAAACGCATCTCCGTTTCAAGGTATGATTGATCCTGATTCTCATGAATTTCAAAATCCAGATGATATGGAAGCAGCGATTATAAAAAATTCCAGGAGATTTTCAGGCAAGACTCTTCAGAGTGATGGTGAGGTAGTTAGAACAGCTCTGGAAGGAATCGCATTAAAAACGAGACTAATAAAGGACCAGCTTGAAATGCTTACGGGTAAGAATTTAGATAAGGTCCACATGATAGGAGGTGGAGTAAGAAATAGATTGTTGTGTCAGTTAATCGCCAATGCAACAAACTTACCTGTTGAAACTGGTCCGATTGAAGGTACAGCTACTGGAAGCATAATTGTTCAAATGATTGCTGCTGGTCATCTTAAAAACCTGGAAGAAGGTCATGAAATAATTCGTAGATCCTTTGATTTCGAAATCTTTGAACCACAGCAAGAGCAATATTGGAATGATATGTATGAAAAATGGAGGGAACTAAGAGCGGCTTCGAAACAGATTCTTTAGTATACAAAAGACACTATGGTTCAGCTTAAATGAGTCCTTTAAATAAAGACAATCCAGGTTTTTCGATCATCGAAGGCCTTCAAGAACGAAGTTTTCCATAAATGGGAGGGATTGTATGGATCTTTTAATGGGGATAGATATAGGAACCAGCTCAACAAAAGCCATTGTGACCGACTCTAATGGAAAAGAAATTGCCTCTGCAAGTACAGGGTATTCTATAAGAACGCCAAAACCTTTATGGGCAGAATGTGACGCAGAAACCTGGTTTGAAGCAGTTATAAAAGTAATGAAGAAAATAGGAGAAACGATTGATGCCGGAACTATTAAGGCAATTGCGATAAGTGGTTTATATGGCGGAGCGGGAGTACCGCTTGACCATGAAATAAATCCCGTTTATCCAACCCTTATCTGGATGGATAAACGTGCCGTCGAACAAACGAAGTGGGTTAAGGCAAACATAGACAATAACAAACTATTCGAAATTACCGGTAATACAGTCGACCCATACTATGGCTTCACGAAAATCATGTGGATACGAGACAACGAGCCAGATGTATGGAAAAAAATTGCTTTATTTTTGCCACCAAAAGATTACGTGATTTACAAACTTACAAACCAGATTTCGACAGATTTTTCTTCTGCGGGTAATATTGGCGGCATTTTCGATTTAAAAAAGCGAGCCTGGTCAAAAGAACTTTTGGAAGAGCTGGATATCCCGGAAAATATAATGCCGGAGAGAATTGAGTCCTCTGAAACAACTGTAGGTAGACTCACAAAGGAAATGGCACAGGTAACAGGTTTTAAAGAAGGAACTCCAATTGTATCTGGTGGTGTTGATGCAGCTGTGGCTACGCTGGCGTCTGGAGTTTGCAAAACAGGTGAGAATACCGCGATGATAGGAACATCTATGTGCTGGGGCACAATTCATAACGGCGACCATCTTGATTGGCATTTTGTGAATTTTCCTTATGTTGTTAGAGGTAAAGAGCTCGTGTATACCTTCGGGGGTGCTACAACCGCTGGTGCGATAATAGAATGGCTCAAAAAGAGTTTTAGCGGGAAAGATTTAAAAGAACTTGAAGCGATGGCTGAAAAAATTGAACCAGGTTCGGAAGGCCTAACCGTATTACCATTCTTCATGGGTGAAAGGGCCCCACTGTGGGATATGGACATTCGTGGGTGTCTCTACGGACTCAGCTTGAGCCACGGTGAAGGTCACCTTTATAGAGCGTTCTTAGAGGCGATTGCCTATATATTAAGGCTCAATATTGAAGTGGCAAAAACCGCTAAAATACCGATAAACAACAAAACGGGAGTAGTCGGTGGAGTTGCCAGCAGCTCTCTGTGGTTGAAAATAGCCGCCTCCGTGTTGAATCGCGAGGTTCTTTCATACCCCATATCTTTCGATGCTCCTTATGGAGATTGTTTCCTGGCAGGATTAGCTATAGGTCTTTTTGAAGATATGAAAGAGATAAAGAAATGGTTGCCAGAAGAAAAAATAACGAAACCTGAATCAAATTGGGTACCCATGTACGATGAAGCATACAACAAATTCAAAAGACTTTACGACGGTATAAAAACAAGTGTTTTATGAAAAGATAGGTACTTCATTTATTCCATATCGTAGTTTTTTAGAACAAAAAACGGAGGATTTTTACGATTAAATCGAAAATGTTCCTGACAACAGGAACATGTTCTTTGTTTGTGTACTCCAGTTACTTCTCCAATGTAGTAAAAGTCTCCGGGTATATCTGAACTTTTTTATATTCTCCAGAATTGGATCCATCTTCTCAAATAGTTTTACTTTCTATATATGATGATAATGATGATTTTTTCTTATTCCCACTGTAAAGTTCAACTTCTTGATTTTCTGTAAATTTACTGCTATTATCAGATACGAAGAGGTGATACGAATGCGCGAAAAAAGGCTGGAGGGAATTCTCGAAATACTGTCAAGTGCCGAACAACCAATAAGTGGATTGGAACTCGCAGAAAAACTCAATGTGAGTAGGCAGATGATCGTCAGAGATATTGCAACCCTCAGAAATGCAGGGCATGAAATCCTTTCAACCGCTCATGGATATCTCTTAAAAAAACAGAAAACCGTTAAGAAACTGGTTGCCGTTGCACACGGTAGTGAGAACATCATGGATGAACTTTTAACCATTGTGAGAAACGGCGGAAGTGTTGTGGATGTGATCGTTGAACATCCTGTTTATGGCGAATTGAAGGGAAATATAGGTGTGAGTACAGAAGAAGATGTCATCAGATTCATTTCACTACTCAAAGGTAGCAGTGCATCACCACTTCTGGCAGTCTCGAAAGACGGAATACATCTTCATACGATTGAGGCTCCAAATCAAAAAATCATGGATACAATCATAAAAAATCTGGATGAGAAGGGTTATCTGCTCAAATAACGTAACAATTTTGGAGGTGGTATGGATGATCATCGATAAAGTTGTGGAAAAATACGTGTCCCGCGCCAGGCAATTGAGAATTCTTCTTGTGACATCGCTTGAATGGATGCTTGTAGCGGCTGGTGTGATGGTGTTGTCATTAACACTCCCGTCGATACTCAAAGAACTTCCAGGCGCTGCAGAGCTCAAAGGTACCATAGCGAGCTCCGTCTTCATGGGGATGCTTGTGGGAGCTTTGAGTTCCGGTTTTATCTCCGATATTTTTGGAAGAAAAGTGGGCAATATCATGTTTCTGGTTTTAGCAGGGCTATTTTCCGGTTTAACGGGGGCTTCTTCCGATGGGACGAATTTCATCATCAACCGTTTTTTAGCAGGGGTTGGTTACGGCGGGCTCTTACCGGTTGTCAACGCCTATCTGACTGAATTCACGGCCATAAAAATACGGGGGCTTTATCTGACACTGCTTGAAGCCAGCTGGGCTATTGGAAGTATTCTGCTGGGGGTTTATACCATTTTGACACTGGGCGTGTTTGGTTGGAGAGCGTCCTACTACCTCCTCACTCTGGTTTCTTTGCCGCTTCTCGCTGTGGTCTCCCTTCTTCCCGAAAGCCCAAAGTTCGCCTATATGAGAGGGGGCAGGAGAGCTCTAGAAAAAGCTCTCGGAACAAAGATAGATGAGAAAGTAGAAATGCACAAAATAAAGAAAGTTCCTTTTCTCGAGATCCTGTCGAAGCGCTTTGCACCTCGTACACTGATGGTCTGGTTTAGCTGGTTCACCGTTAGTTTTATTTACTACGGCCTCTTCATCTGGGCCCCGAAGATCTTCCGTTCCAAGGGAATCGCTCCGGGGAATGCCCTCATGTACACATTCTTTATGTTGATGATGCAGCTTCCTGGTTATTTGCTTGCTGCATACCTTATTGAAAGAATAGGACGAAAGAAGAGCATCATGTTCTTCTTTAGCGGAACCGCTGTATCCGCACTGCTTCTTGCAGCTGTCAATAGCCAGGGAATGCTCCTGTTTTCAAGTGTCGTAATGTCCGTTTTCTGTCTTGGCGCCTGGGGAATGGTTTATGCCTACACACCGGAACTCTATCCTACCGAGATGCGCGGCCTGGGAAATGGTTCGGCCGGAGTGATGGCAAGAATCGCTGGAATCATAGCTCCCTATTATACCGCCTTCATGATGGATAAAACCGGTTCTATTACCTGGGTCATGATCCCCATGTCACTGCTGGCTATAACGACTGTTATCCTGAACGCCACTTTTGGAATCGAAACCCGGGGAAAACCCGTAGAATAACACCTCCAATTAAAAAAAGGAAATGGGGACAATACTGTCCCCGTTTTTTATTGATGAAAACCTGATTGCTTCTTTTTGAAGGAGGTGCTCTTCCTCCATGCAATTCTGTGAAATCATGGTATCATTTTATGAGAGATATGAGAGGAGGGATAGAATGCTCTACTTCTCAGAACCCGGTGAACATAATACTGATGCTGTACTCGATCTGGTATTTGAAACGGCTGTTAAAGAAGGCATAAGACACGTGGTCCTTCCTTCTACCCGGGGAAAAGTAGCAACAAAGGCACTTGAAATGGTACCGGAAGATATCGATCTGGTTATCGTTACCCATAGCGTTGGATTCAGAAAGTCCGGAGTTGACGAATTTGATCCTGAGGTAAGGAAGCTATACGAAAACACCAGACACAAAATACTCACAACAACACATCTTTTCAGAGGACTGGAAGGCTATTTTTATAAGAAGTTTGGAGGAGTTTATCCTCCGCAGTTTTTCGCTGCTGCTTTGAGACTTTTCGGCGAAGGAACAAAGGTAGCTGTGGAAATCGCTCTTATGGCTGCTGATGCAGGATTGATACCGATAGATCAGTGGGTTATCTCTGCTGGTGGTACCGGAAAAGGGCTCGATACCGCATACATTCTAAAAGCTTGTAACACCAGAGACCTTTCTGAATTCCGTTTTGGAAGGTTGCTGGCTATTCCATCAGAATTTTATTCACGAAGGAGTTGATTAAATGAGAGCAATAATAATTGTTCTTGACAGTGCAGGTATTGGTGAAATGCCTGATGCTGAAAAATACGGAGACAAAGGCTCAAATACCTTTGGCAACACAGCCAAAGCGGTTGGCGGGCTTCACATGCCCAACTCACAAAGGCTTGGCCTCGGGAATCTAACGGATATTCTCGGCGTACCACCAACAGACCACGCACTTGGAGCTTACGGTAGAATGCTTGAGAAGAGCCCCGGGAAGGATACAACCACGGGACACTGGGAATTCATGGGTATCATTTTAGAAAAGCCCTTTGACATGTTTCCAAATGGATTCCCGCCTGAAATTATAGAGCCCTTCGAAAAAGAGACTGGAAGAAAGGTCATAGGTAACAAGCCCGCTTCGGGGACAGAGATAATCAAGGAACTCGGTCGGGAACACGAGAAAACCGGAGCGCTCATCGTTTACACATCCGCCGACAGTGTTTTCCAGATAGCCGCTCATGAGGAAATTGTTCCTGTTCCTGAGCTCTACAAATACTGTGAAATTGCGAGAAAGATCTTGAATGAGAGTGGATACAAGGTCGCCCGTGTCATTGCGAGACCTTTCATAGGTGAGTGGCCAAATTATACGAGGACTCCAAGAAGGCACGACTATTCCCTCCCACCTGAAGGAAAGATCGCACTCGAATATCTCGTTGAAAACGGGGTTCCCGTTTACGCGGTGGGAAAAATAAACGACATCTATGATGGCCACGGAATTACCGAATATGTTAAGACAAAGGATAACATGGACGGAGTGGACAAAACCCTCGATTACATAAGGAAAGTTGATAAAGGCCTCATATTCACTAACCTGGTTGACTTTGATATGAAATACGGCCACAGAAACAACCCTGAAGGCTATGCTAAAGCACTGGAAGAATTCGATGCGCGGCTTCCAGAAATTATTGGAACGATGAGGCCAGATGACGTTCTCTTCATCACAGCTGATCATGGCTGTGACCCAACGACCCCTTCCACGGATCATTCGAGAGAAAAGGTTCCTCTACTAGTCTATGGAAGGCATGTGAAAGAAAATGTATTCCTTGGAGAGCGCGAAACCTTCGCGGACCTTGGACAAACCATTCTCGATCTCTTCGGAGTCGAGCCAATGGAAAACGGTACCAGTTTCAAAAAAGAAATTCTCGATTGACCTTTTTCTTGCTTCACGTTATAATATCCATCGTGTGGGGTCGTAGCGCAGTCGGGAGCGCGTCGCCTTCGCAAGGCGAAAGTCGTGGGTTCGAATCCCATCGACTCCACCAATGATAAAAGGGGGAGCGAAAGCTCCCCCCTCTTTATGTTCTCCATTTTTCCTTCTAATAGCCTCTATTTAAGGTTCAAATGTTTCCGTAGATAATAGCCTGTGTAGCTCTTTTTACAGGCCGCTACCTCTTCAGGGGTTCCCGCAACAACGATCTGCCCGCCACCATCTCCGCCTTCGGGGCCAAGATCGATTATGTAATCGGCATTTTTTACCACGTCCATGTTGTGCTCAACGACAACAACGGTGTTTCCTTTTTCCACAAGCCTTCCCAGAACCTTAACAAGTTTTGAAACGTCATCGAAGTGCAGCCCGGTTGTCGGTTCGTCGAGGATATAGAAAGTCCTGCCAGTTGAGCGTTTCTTCAACTCCGCGGCGAGCTTTATCCTCTGCGCTTCCCCACCGGAAAGGGTTGTAGCCGGCTGTCCAAGCGCTATATAGCCAAGCCCGACATCGTTCAGAAGCGAAAGAATTCTTTGCAAAGGCGGTATCCTTTCAAAGAATTCAAGCGCCTCTTCAACCGTCATGTTCAACAC
This sequence comes from Kosmotoga sp. DU53, assembly GCF_001639905.1. NCBI lineage: Bacteria > Thermotogati > Thermotogota > Thermotogae > Kosmotogales > Kosmotogaceae > Kosmotoga > Kosmotoga sp. DU53. The sequence goes on from NZ_JGCK01000021.1 coordinate 47,819, forward strand.
ATCGGCGATGTTCTTTCCCTTATACTCGATTTCAAGGGTCTCCTTGTTGTACCTTTTACCTTTACAGACATCACACTCCACATAGACATCCGGGAGGAACTGCATCTCAATCTTCAGCAATCCGTGCCCCTGACAGGCTTCACACCGGCCGCCTTTGACATTGAATGAAAATCGGCCTTTCTTGTAACCCCTTGCGCGAGCCTCCGGTGTTTTCGCAAAGAGATCCCTGACATGGTCAAAAAGACCGGTGTAGGTTGCCGGATTGGATCTCGGGGTTCTCCCGATGGGGCTCTGATCTATCACGATGACATTATCGAGTTCCTCTACACCTATAATATCGTCATATTTACCTTCGGGAAGCCGCGACCTGTTCAACCGATTGCTCAGTGCGGGATAAAGGGTATCCATTACGAGGGAGCTTTTTCCGCTTCCGGAAACACCGGTCACGCAGATGAACTTTCCAAGCGGGAACTCAACGTCTATGGACTTCAAATTGTTTTGTCTTGCGCCTTTCAAGATCAATTTCTTTTTGGCCTTAACGTTTCTACTGTCAAATCTGGGGATTTTAAGCTCGCCCCTTAAATATTTTCCCGTCAATGAATTTTCTGGCGGGTTGTCCAGCAATTTTTTGGTTGGGCCCTGAAAGACAACCTCTCCTCCATGAATCCCGGCTTTAGGGCCTACATCGACTATGTAGTCTGAGTTTCTAATGACCTCTTCATCGTGTTCAACAACTATCACCGTGTTCCCGAGATCCCGGAGATTTTTCAGGGTCTTAATCAATCTCGCGTTATCCCTGGAATGCAAGCCTATGGTTGGCTCATCCAGCACATAGGTTACGCCGGTCAATCCTGAACCTATCTGCGTGGCAAGCCGGATTCGCTGCGCTTCCCCACCGGAAAGGGTAGTAGCCGAACGGGACAGCGTTATATAATCCAGCCCCACATCTATAAGAAACTTCAAGCGCCTTTTGATCTCCCTGAGCAATTCACCGACGATCTTTTCCTGATGCTCCGTTAACTTTAATTCCCCAAGAAAATCGTATATCTCGCGGATAGTTAGGTCAGATAGCTCGGAGATATTTTTGCCGTCTATTTTTACAGCAAGCGCTTCTGCCCTCAAACGCTGACCGTGACAGCGGGGGCATTCCTGAGTCACCATAAATTTGCTTTCCATCCATTCGCGAATATCCCCGGATTGGGTTTCCCTGTACCGTCTCTTGAGGTTGTTCATAACCCCTTCAAAGGGTTTTCTTATCTTGTATGAGAGCCTTTCAGACTGGAATGAGAAGCTGAGCTCTTCTCTCGTGCCGTAGAGAATGACCCTTTGAGCTTCTTCGGAAAGATCCTTGAAGGGTTTATCGGGGCTCTCCCCGAGCCATTCCAGAACCCGCATGATCATCCTCATGGTAAAACTATCGAAGGAATTAGAAAAGGCACGGATAGCTCCATCTCTTATACTAAGCTCCCTGTCGATTACAAGCTCTTCGGAAAACTCCCTTGTGAACCCGAGACCGTGACACTCCGGACAGGCTCCATAGGGATTGTTGAAAGAGAAAATCTTTGGGTTGATTTCCGGGAGACTTATCCCGCATACGGGACAGGCAAAATGTTCGCTGAATATCTTCTTCTGAAGATTGTCGAGATTCACTATCTCGACGAATCCGTTACCCTCATGGAGCGCCATCTCTATACTGTCAGCGAGCCTCGATTTATTCTCTTCCCTGACCTTCAACCTATCCACCACCAGATTGATGGTGTGGCGCTTGTTTTTATCCAGAGAGAGCTCATCTTCGAGGTCGTATATGATCCCGTCTATCTCTATTCGTACATACCCTTTTTTCTTGAGGAGATCCAGTTCCTTTTTGAACTCCCCTTTCTTTTCCTTAGCAATGGGAGCATAAACAGCTATTCTGGTGCCTTCAGGAAAATCCCTGGAAACATGTTCAAGAATTTCATCCAGCGATTGCTTTTCAACGGGCCTTCCGCATTTTGGACAGTGGGGTTGGCCGATTCTCGCGTAGAGAATACGCAGATAGTCGTGAATCTCCGTAACCGTTCCCACCGTCGAACGCGGGTTGTGGCTCACCGTTTTCTGTTCTATAGCAATCGCCGGCGAAAGGCCTTCGATGCTCTCAACATCCGGCTTCTTCAGCTCTCCAAGGAACTGCCTGGCGTAGTTTGAGAGGGATTCCAGGTAGCGCCTCTGCCCCTCAGCGTAAATTGTGTCCAGAGCAAGGGAAGACTTCCCGGAACCCGAAAGCCCAGTGATAACCGTCAGTGAATTCTTCGGAATTTTAACGTCTATGTTTTTAAGGTTATGTACCCTTGCACCTTTCACATAGATAAAGTCATTCATTGCTACAGTCCTCCAGCACCTCCACGATCCTTTCTACTATTTCAGAAACCTTTCCTTCGTCCATGCCTTCCACCATAACCCTTATATAAGGCTCCGTACCGGAAGGCCTTACCACAATCCTCAAGGTTCTGTCCTCTTTCAGCTCTTCAAGAAGCTTATGTAAATCCTCGCATTCCATAACCGCTTTTTTATCTACAACGGGAACGTTTTTAAGCAGCTGGGGAAATTTGGGGAAGTTCTCGTAGAATTCCCTTAGATCCGTCCCCAGAACGGCAAGAGAATTCAAGGTCTCAAGAGAGGTAATCAGACCGTCTCCTGTAGTGCTTCTATCGAAAAAGATTATATGCCCGGATTGTTCGCCGCCAAGCGTGGAACCGGTTTCTATCATCTTTTCCAGCACGTATTTATCTCCAACACGGGTTCTCAGAAGCTTCATTCCCCTGCTTTCAAGGAACTTCTCGAAACCCAGGTTCGACATCACGGTGGCAACCACCGTGTTGTTTTTCAAACGGCCTTCCCTGTGCAACTTGTCGGCATTCAACGCCATGAGCATATCACCATCTATGAGCGTTCCACCCGGAAGAACAAAGAGACACCTGTCGGCATCACCGTCGAAAAGGACACCGATATGATCGTCATCCAGCTTTTTCCCCAGGGTCTTCGGATGGAGAGAACCACAACCGTCGTTTATATTTATGCCGTTTGGTTCAAAGAAGGTATAATCGGCCACAATCCCGAGCCGGGAATATACCTCCTTGAGCACCGTCGTTATGGCACCGTTAGCACCATCGACTATAAGGGAGTTGTTTCGAAACGCCTTCCCGGAGAACATGCTGACGACATGTTCTATGTATTCTTCCCTGTAAGAATCCTTTGAGCATATCTTTCCCACTTCAGAATAAACCGTGTAGTTCATAGGCATGGCCATAAGATTTTCCAGTTCAACCTCAACCTCGTCAGGGATTTTCATTCCCCTTTCCAGAACCTTTATGCCGTTATAAACAGCGGGGTTATGCGAAGCGGATATCATTACTCCTATCGTGTCGTATTTCCTCGTTATATATGCCAACGCCGGTGTGGGCATTACGCCGGCATATTCCACGTTGATCCCGGCAGAACTTGCGCCAGCAGCCAGGGCACTCTCCAGAAGATCCGCGGAGCTCCGTGTGTCTTTAGCGATTATCAAGACGTCGTATTTACCGGCAAAATACCTACCGATCGCGTTCCCTAATTTAAGCGCCAGTTCCACGGTGAGCTCTTCATTAACGATTCCTCTTATCCCGTCAGTTCCAAAGAGTTTCTTCACAAAAATCACCCCCGTCTTCGACTAATTCAAAGTTTAACACGAAATAAGATTGACAACTTTAACCACGACTTATATAATTGGAACGTAACGGAGAGATGGCCGAGCGGTCGAAGGCGCACGCCTGGAGAGCGTGTGACGGGCACAACCCGTCCGTGGGTTCAAATCCCACTCTCTCCGCCAGGAACGGGGTAGAAATACCCCGCTTTTTTCTGTTGGAGGAGATATGAATATCACCGATATTCTGAGAAAATATGGAATACACCTAAAAGACTCGCTGGGTCAGAATTTCATCAAAGATGAGAGAATCCTTTCGAGAATCGTAAAAGATTCTGGAATAACTGACGAGGCAACGGTTATAGAAATCGGGATCGGACTCGGTACCCTGACGCTGAAACTCGCCAAAAAAGCGAAAAAAGTAATTGGCTTTGAGATCGACAAACGCTTTGAACAGATTCACAAAGAACTATTAAGCGATAAGAACATCCAGATCATTTACGAGGATTTTCTCAAAGCAGATCTTAAAGACTATGATTCCCGGCCGCTTTTTTACGTCGCCAACATTCCTTATTACATAACCTCGCCTATTCTGGAAAAAATTCTATTCGAAGGGCCGGCCTTTGAAGCCGCCATACTGATGGTTCAAAAAGAATATGCTGAGCGTTTGCTTGCAAAACCGTCGTCCAAATCCTACGGGGCACTTACGGTTACAATAGGGGCTTTTACGATGGTTAGAAGGTTGTTCAACGTTTCCAGGAAAGCTTTTATCCCTGCTCCCGCAGTTGACTCCAGCGTGGTAAAGTTAATAATGAGGGAACAAACCCTTGTACCTTTAAATGAAAAAAGAAGGTTCAGGAACTTTGTAAAGCTTGCTTTCTCACACAGACGAAAAAAACTAAAGAACAATTTGAAACCCATCATAGATAATCCGGAGGAATTTCTAAGATCGCTGGGTTTTTCTGTCAACGTGAGGGCGGAGGAATTGACCATCGAAAGCTTTGTGAAACTCTATGAAGCTTCGAAAAGGTGGAATAAGAATGAGTGAAAAACTTCTTGAAACCATTGTTAACGCCTTGATAGAAGCCGTAATAGTTATAGACGATTCAGAGAAAATAATCCTCATTAACAACGAAGCGTGCAACATTCTGAACCTCAAAAAGGATGAAGCTCTTGGAAAGCCTGTTGTTGGAACGATACCCAACACCAGGCTGCATATAGTCTTGAAAACCGGAAAACCTGAATACAACAGAATCCAAAAACTCGGCGATAAAACTATTGTTACTTCACGAATACCGCTAAAAGACGAAGAAGGAAATGTTTACGCCGTCATGGCGGTTTTCAGGGATATAACCAGTATTAAAAAATTGGCTGAAGAGGTTACGAACCTGCGAGAAATAGAAGCCCTCCTTTCGGCCGTTATCGATTCGACCCATGATGCCATATCCGTCGCGGATGAAGAAGGAAAAATCGTTCTGGTGAACCGCGCTTACACGAGAATAACCGGGATGAGCGCAAAATACGTCATAGGAAAACTCGCGACCGTTGACATAGCTGAAGGTTCCTCTTTACATCTTGAGGTAGCAAGGCGGAAGGAACCCATACTCAACGCCCGGTTGAAAGTAGGACCCGCGAAGAAAGACGTCGCGGTCAACGTTACCCCGTTGTTCGTAAACAACGAATTCAAAGGAAGTGTTGCTGTTATTCACGACCTCTCCGAAATAGAAAAACTGGCAAGAGAGCTGGAACAGACAAGACGCTTGCTGAGATACGTGAAGGCCAAATACACTTTCGATGATATAGCCGGCAACTCTCAAAAAATGCGTGTCGCTATCGAACAGGCAAAACGCGTTGCGAAAACACCCATGACCGTTTTGCTGAGAGGACCGAGTGGAACGGGTAAAGAGCTCTTTGCCCATGCCATCCATAACGCCAGCGATAGGGCCGATAAGAATTTTATTAGCGTGAACTGTGCCGCGCTACCGGAATCCATACTCGAGTCGGAACTTTTTGGTTACGCCGACGGTGCTTTCACCGGAGCAAAAAAAGGCGGCAAACGAGGTCTTCTTGAAGAAGCGAACAGGGGAACCCTCTTCCTCGATGAAATCGGCAAGATGAGTATCTCCGTACAGTCAAAATTCCTGCGATTCTTGCAGGATAAAGAGATAATCCCTGTTGGCGGGACAAAACCACAAAAACTCGATGTCAGGATTATAGCCGCGACCAACTTGAATTTAGAACAATTGGTTGCCGAAGGGAAGTTCCTCGCCGACCTCTATTACCGTCTCAATGTCGTTCCAATAGTTATCCCGCCATTAAAAGATCATATAGAAGATCTTCCTGAAATTGCCAGGGTAATTTTGATAAGACTGAACCAGGAATACGGCAGGCTCGTCGAGGATATAGACGATGAAGCCCTCGAGGTCCTGATGAACTATCCCTGGCCCGGAAACGTGCGAGAACTTGAAAACGTTCTCGGGCGTTCCATGATAAACATGGAACCGGATGAACGAGTCATCAGAAAGCACCACCTACCTAAATTAGAACTGGAGAATCTTCACCGCGAAGCCGCCCAAATAGGGAAGCTCCCGAATCTCCTGGCTGACTACGAAAAAAAGATCATTGAAGACACCTTGAAGGCAACCGGAGGCAACAAAACAGCCGCCGCGAAGATTCTCGGCATAAGTATTAGATCCCTTTACTACAAACTCGAAAGATACGGCATAGATACTGCCAGAAACTTCGAACCGTGATAAAATATAACTGTCTAATAAATACGGGGGCGAAACGGTCTCGACGGGGCCGTTGAACCCGTGGGAGCGAGTCGAGGTTTCCGGTACCGCGTTAAAAAGCCGGACAAAGAAAAGTGCCAACACTGAATTTGCTCTCGCTGCTTAATTAGAGTAAGCAGCCGCCCCTGTGAGGTTGTGGTTCGGGACCTCGCAGAAGGGTGTCATAGCTCCGAACCTTGCTCGGGATTGAGCTCCGCAATCCCGGGGACTTTATAGGAGCTCGGGGAAGTGCACCTTGCCTGTGTGGTGTAACTTCCCGACAATGAACACAGGCTGCACTCGGAGAGCCCACGGGGGATACGGCTTCGGACGCGGGTTCGACTCCCGCCGCCTCCACCAGATAAAAACAAAGGGGAGCTAAAACAGCTCCCCTTTATTATTTGATCTCAAAAACGTTAGATAACAAGACCACCATCAACGCCGATGACCTGTCCGGTTATGTAGCTCGATTCATCGGAAATGAGAAAGAGGTAAACATTGGCGATTTCTTCAGGCGTTCCCATTCTCTTCAACGGAATCCTCTCTTCAACCATCTTAACGATCTTCTCCGGGATCTTTTCAGTCATAGGGGTTTTTATAAATCCCGGTGCCACAGCATTAACCCTTATATTCGCACCTTTTCTGGTAAATTCCTTTGCCCAGGTCTTCGTCATAGCTATAACGCCGCCCTTTGTAGCAGCGTAGTTCGTTTGCCCGATGTTCCCGTAAATCCCGACGATAGATGATGTGTTTACAATCGAACCATAGCCCTGCTTCAGCATAACCGGTGCAACAAACTGAGTCATATTGAAAACACCCTTCAAGTTTACATTGATAACCATATCCCAATTCTCTTCAGTCATTCTCTGCAACAGGGCATCCCTTGTTATTCCCGCATTGTTAACGAGACCATCGATCTTCCCGAACTTTTCTTTGATTTCCTCAACAAGCTCCTTAATGGCTTCCCTATCTGTTACATTCAGTTTCTTGGGGTAAATCTCACCAGCAAAATCCTTCGTCTCATCTTTTAATGCCTGCAGGAGTTCTTCATTCAGGTCGCATGCAACAACCGTTGCCCCCTCTTTACAGAATAGCTTCGCCGCTGCCTTACCGATACCGCTCGCAGCTCCCGTAATAATTACAACTTTCTCTTTCAATCTCACATTCATCCCTCCGCTTCATTATTGCTCTCTTAAGATTGTAATTTCCACCTGACTTTTTGATTCTCCACAGCCATATTATAACGTGAAAGACCATTATTTTTTCTGTTCGATTTTTCAGAAAAGCTGTATAAACCCCTCATCACTCTTAATTCATAACTCATAATTTTCTATTCATAACTCCAAACTCATAACTCTTAATTCATAATTCATCATTTTAAGCTCCTGACTCATAACTCATCACTCTTAATTCCTAACTCATAATTCCTATAACCTATACCGTCATAATTCTATCATCACGATGACCACAGAAGAAATGTTCTTTAAAAAAAGCAAACAACAGTATTGAGCAACGGCTGATTTTGTTATTGCTATAACCAGATGGTAAAATAATAACGGTGATTTTTACTAAAAGTAATATTGTTGAACGTACGTGTTGATATTGATCAATTTGTTCAGGATAGCATGATAATCCTATTGCTGATATGTAAAATAGGAAAAAGAGAATATGATAGGACAAATCCTTATATTGTTGGTAGAGGTGAAACCTAACTACAAATTTCAGTTCACAAACAATCCAAATCATGTTCTTTCATAACTTTGATTTAACAACAAACTTAAGTTTTAGGAGGGAGGGGGATTGTGATAATCAAAAAAAGAAGAGTTTTGAGTTTGAACGACTTGAGAATCTTGAAAGAAGGACAATTGATTAGATTTGGTGTTTCTAACTTAAACAGATTTAAAGACCAACTCAATATGGTAGGTTTTTCTTCGAGACTTGAGCCGGGTGAGACAGTTCTACCGAGTCCAGAATTTGGTCCTGTTTCCAAAAGAAATGCTGAAGGTTCATATATAATTCATAGAGATCGACCTATGGAAACAGTGTATAGAACTGTTAAATGGACATGGAAACAGTGGGCGGGTCGTGGAAAAACGATTGAGGTCAGTGATTTTGTTGATGTACCCTATAAACGATATCCAAGAACTTTTATTCCACCTTATAGTATTGAATTAACCTTAATGATAACCGAAAAGGGAGAAAAATATGTAGTTACTCCTTTATTGGAATATTCAATGGAAAACAAGAGCATGCTTATTCATGCTATTAATTTAGTTTTGGAATTGTTTGGGGAATGCGAAATATTAGATGATGAATTGAAGACTATCTTGAAGCCGAAGATTATACGGTTAAATTGGGAAATGTTACCGCCAGGAAAAAGACCATGGGAGAAGTTAAGGGAAGAAATTGATCCCTTTATTAAGAATGCCAAAAAAGGCAATAGAGAAGTTGTGCTGCATAGAATCGAAATAATTAATAGTTATAAACCCGATTTTGTTGCAATTGGAAAAGCGGGATTTCGTGGGTACATTGTATTTGGATTTACGATGAAAAACACATTTGTACTGGAAAGCATCTTTACTAACAATGCTACATATATATTCGATAGCAACTGGGAGGAATTATCCAAATTAACCAAAGCTGAAATATTAAATGAAAACTTGCAAAAAGCAAGGATTATACATTTTAAAGGTTGGGATGAAAAAATTGATGCACTACTGAACGAATCATAATGGCGTTTATATACTATTTCGCCTTTCAATCTAAACTTATACATTTCAAGTTAACAGAATAAATAATGGAAAAATAGGCCATTGAAAAGAGTACGGAATTATCCTTAGTTCTTTGTTGTTCAAATAAGTTTATTGCGTTCTCCCATTAAAATATCGTGATATCAAAAGTTCCTAACGGAAGTGAAGTTATGTGGTATAGAGCTACTGATATTGCTAAAGAAATCGGAACCAATGCAAAATGCGTGGGAAAAATATTATCTTCTGTTAAAGTAAAAGCAGACGATCGCGAGTATAACCTTGGTTTGAAGATCAAATCGACTTCTAGGGATGTGATGAATCCCCAATTTGTTAAGAAAGTGGGAAATACCTGGTTCTATACCGAAGAAGTGCTAAATTTGGTTAAAGAATATGCAGCAAAATTCCCTGGAATTGTAAAAGCTATTGAGAAAAGCGACAATGCATATATAGATTATCCAGACTATCAAGAAATAAAAAGGTGTTATGAATGGGTAAAAACATTCAGAGATTCTACATACAAACGAATAGACGTTAAAACAGGCAAAGATTACACGGGTATAAAGTGAGTAAATATCTATAAACTCGTTATTTAAAAATCAAACAAAAAGCGCTAGCGAAAGTAAAAAAGTTCTACACTTACATATTTCCGCCTTATACCAAGAGTGAAAAACTTCTACACTTTAGAATTTTTAAAAGTTTTTGATTGTTATTTTATTTTTAAACTGATTTGTAAGTAAAAAAACAACGCATTGAAGAAATTTTCATGGAAAAATAGAAAATAAAGTGGAAATACGTATTAATGGAGTTCTTGCAATACTTGTGTTTGTAATGTATCTTGGAAAAGAATACTATTTTTATAGGAAAAATAGTATTTGTTTTTGTTTAGAAATTGGCAATTAGCTATTGTTCACCAGAAAGGGCAGGATTGGGGAATGGCTAAATATGTGATCTTTGGGATAACGTGGGGTTATAGTCAAGACAAAGAAAGCTCCAGTCTTATAAAGCCTACGAAGTTTAAGCTACGCAACTTTGATTTTGAGGCTCAGCCAATATATATTGTTCCTAATAAAAGGAGAATTAAGAAAATTACAGAAGGTAAGTCCACGTATCATACTTCTGTAATGGATCGAAAAGTAATGTTGATATCGAAAAGAGATGATCATGAAATTGCCCAAAGAATTGCGGAGTCTTTTTTGCTTTGTTGGGGATTATTTAATGAGTCTGTTCTATTTGGACAGTATGTTGAAGTATATACAATCGATGAAAAGTTTGTTGTTGACAACGAATTTGTATTGCTAGAAGCCTTTGAAAACTATGATATGTTGGACGTTATGATTTATAGTCATCCAACCATCTTTAAATCAAGTTGGGATAAAATATGGAACATGGTCGAAGCAACAATAGATGAGGACATTTTTGAAGCTCTTAGGTTCTATAGCGAAAGTCTAAACGCATATACAGTTGATAAAGTGAAGTTCTTTGATGGTGATTTGGATAAACAGGAATATCCTGAAAATTTTCGAGAGCGTTCTGAAGTAGAGGTTGCCATAGTAGCTTGTTGCAAAGCAATTGAACAACTTTTTGGAGAACCATCCTCAAATAAGAAGAAGTACAAAAAGAAACTCATCCAGAGAGGAGTAGACCCTGACGAGTATGTTGGGTATAAAGGCAAAGAAAAGATTATAAATAAAATATACAAGTTTCACAATGAAATTAGAAACAAAAAAGCAGCTCATGGAAAAACACTTCCTCCCGACAAAAGAAAAATAAGTTTCTTAGAACTTCTTGACCTCCAAACACTTACGAATTACTTGATATGGAAGGTGATAATGCATACTCTTAAAGAATATGGATTTAACAATGAAAGTATAAAAAAATTCCCCTGGGAATGTATCTAATCTCTGAAAAATATCTCTGTCAAGAAGTTTAGGTTCATACTATATATCCGGAACGTCGCTAAAAAGAGAATATTGAAACAGATGGAAAACGTGACCCAGATAAAAATGAAATCGTTTCAGCTTCCACGCGGGATTATGAAGGCCCTGGACTATGTAGTGAATTTTATGAGGAGAGAATTTAAAAAAAGAGGTGAGAAGATGGGCAGTGAGCTAAAAGAAAAACTAAGGGATTTGCTTAAACAATTATTTCAATTTGAAAATGAAGACTTAGATTTTGGTATTTACAGAATAATGAATTACAAACGGAAAGCGCTTGAAAAGTTTATTGATGAAGAATTGATAAACGAAATTGAGAAGCAATTATATTCCTTAAACGAAGAAGAGAGAAAAAAATTGAGAGAAGAAATTGAAAAGACAGAGCGGAAAATAAAAGAAGCTTTTGGAGAAGGTGCCTTCGAGAACGGAGATTTGAAAGAACCATTTAGAAATACGCCTCTTGGAAGAGAATATTATGAAAAAGAAAGAGAAATTAAATCTATAAAAATCACTGAAAATTTAGAAAAAGAGATTTTTAATCATCTTATTAACTTCTTTTCAAGATATTACGATAACGGAGATTTCATAAGTAAAAGAAGGTATGGAAAAAATGAAAAGTATGTTGTTCCTTACAACGGTGAAGAAGTTTTACTCTATTGGGCAAATAAAGATCAGTATTATATAAAGACAACAGAGTATTTTAGAAAATATACATTTTATGAAAATACACTGTATGGAAAAGTAACGGTTAATTTTAGGGTTGTAGAAGCAGAAGAAGAAAAAGGCAATGTCAAAGCGCAGGAAAAGAAGTTTTTTATCCTGGATGAGAAGATTTTTGATTTTGATGAAGAGAAGAAAGAGCTAAACATTTATTTTGAATATAGGATTTTGACCAATAAAGAAAAAGAAAAATATGGCAATCAAAAGATTCAGGACAAAATAAATGAGGAAATTGTAAAAACCTTACAAGAAAAAATTCCAGAAAATAGCCTGGCAAGGCTAATCTTTGAAAAAAAAGGAGAAAAATCTCTAATTGAAAAGCACCTTTACAGATACACAAGAAGAAACACGACAGATTATTTCATTCATAAAGACTTGAAAAGATTTCTGGAAAGAGAACTGGATTTTTATATTAAGAACGAATTTTTAAGAGTTGAAGATCTACAGGTTTTAGATGAGAGCGGTTACTTTGATAAGTTAAGGCTTTATTTAATTGGAATCAGGGCATTTAGGAACATTGCTTTAAAGATTATTGAGTTTTTAGCACAGATTGAAAACTTTCAGAAAAAAATTTGGGAGAAGAAAAAGTTTGTTATTGATACACACTATGTAATTACATTAGACAAAATCAGGGAGTTTGCGGGGGAAAAGTTTTTAGTAGAGTATTTTAAATGAGATTTTGAATAATAAAAAGCAGTTAGAAGAATGGGAGGAATTGTTTGGAATTGAGGTTAAGGACAAAGCTGATTTAATCGAGGATAATGGACAGTTGCAGTTAAATGGTAAGGAATGGAAGAAGTTGCCAATTGATACCAAATATTTTGACGAAGAGTTTAAGTGGAAATTATTGGTTGCTTTAAGTGAAAGTAATGATTTAGATGAAATTCTGGATGGAGTTTTGATTAAGAGTGAAAACTGGCAGGCTTTGAATTTGCTTTTGGGTAAGTATAGGGAAAAGATAAAAACAATCTATATAGATCCACCATTTAATTCAAAAAGTTCAGAAATACTGTATAAAAATAACTATAAGCATTCTTCGTGGCTATGTTTGATGGAAAATAGACTGGCTTTAAGTAAACAATTTTTAAATGCTAAAGGTGTATATGTTGTGTCGATAGACGAAAATGAGCAAGAAAAACTTGGATTGCTCATAGATTCGATCTTTGGGGATTACCAAAAAACTATGATTTCTATTATACATAATCCAAGTGGAATCCAAGGCGATAATTTTTCTTATACTAATGAATTTGCATACTTTATATACCCTATTAAAGGAAGGGTCATTTATCCTGAAGAAAGAACTGAAGAAACAGCAGATATTCGGCAATTTATGAACACAGCGAAAGGTGATACTGTCAATTACCTGAGAGAAAGCGGACCGAATTGTTTTTATCCTATTTTAGTGAAAAATGGACAAATTGTAGGATTTGGAGATCCTCTTCCTTTAGATATTCATCCTGTTTCTTCTAATGTAGTTCGAAAAGATGGAATAGTTGAAGTATACCCTATAGATGATGAAGGTGTAGAAAGAAAATGGGTTTTCTCGAGACAATCTGTAGAAAAAATTAAAGACGAACTATTTGTAAGATACGACTTGAAAAAGAAAAAATACATCATAATGAGGTCCAAAAAACTAATAAATTACAAAACGGTCTGGACTGATACAAAGTATAGTGCGAAAAGATATGGAACTCTTTTAATAAAACAAATGGGATTAGGAAATTTCGACTTCCCAAAATCCATGTGGACTATTTATGAAATTGTAAAAGCTACTATGAGATATGAGATAGATACAGTTGTCCTCGACTTCTTCGCAGGCTCAGGAACTACCGCCCACGCAGTTATGAAACTGAACAAAGAAGACGCAGGGAAAAGAAAGTTTATCTTGGTGGAAATGGCCGATTATTTTGATACCGTGATTATTCCGAGAATAAAGAAAGTGGCATATTCCTTTAATTGGAAAGATGGAAAACCACAAGAAATGGATGGAATTGGAGTTTTCTTCAAATACCACACCTTAGAACAATACGAAGACGCATTAGAAAACATTGAGTTTGAAAAGCCGCAAAAGACACCTGACGAATTCACCGATTACTTTGTCAAATACATGCTTGAGTGGGAAACCAAAAACAGTAAAACATTCCTTAACTTAGATGAATTCAAAGATCCCTTCAATTATAAACTAAAAATCATAGAAAACTATCAGCCAAAAACTATTACTGTAGATGTTGCGGAAACCTTCAATTACCTTTTAGGTTTGCATGTTAAAGGTTATAAAACTTTAGAAGACAACAACAGGCAGTATCTTTTTGTCTTTGGAGAAAAGGAAGGCAGGAGAATAGCCATTATTTGGAGAAGTATAAAAGATATTGACTTTGAAAAGGATAAGGAAGTTATTGAAGAGAACATAAAAGACTTTAAGCCAGATGAAATTTACATAAACGGAGATGCAGTGGTTAAGGGATTTAAACCAGTAGAGCCTTTGTTTAAATCTTTAATGTTTGAGAAGGTGGAATAAGATGTCAGTGAAACTTGAGAAACACTTAGTATTAAACAAATACTTTCTTAATCTCATTGGCTTTAATGAGTTTGATGAATTAAGGGAGAAACTAAGTGATACAGAAGAAGATTATGATTCCACAGGAAGAAGTTATTTTGTAGATGTTTTGATTGGTTTAAAACCGGATTGGGAGCAGGAGCTTTTAAGATACGATGAAGCGATAAGAGAATATGTAGAAAGATTAAGACAAAACAGAAGACAACCGAACTTTAACCTAAAATATTTTCAATACCTTGCGGTTTTATTTACTGAAATTTTCTTGGATAAATACTACAACGACAAGGAGAGATTTTTAAACGAACTAAATAAATTTTTGGAGAGTTTTAATAGTGAAAACAGAACAGAAATATCTCCTTTCATGGAAAAAGATCTTCGGAAACTTGCCTTCTGGATGGCTACCGGTAGCGGGAAAACCCTAATAATGCATATAAACTACTGGCAAATTTTGAAGCATTCAAAAAATAATTGGGATAACATTGTCCTTATTACTCCTAATAAAGAACTATCAAAACAGCATTATGAGGAATTAAAGTTGAGTGGAATTCCGTGCAAGTTGTATGATGGGAACATTGACAATCTAAAAACTAAAGACAAGGAAATTTTGGTTATAGATATTCGTAAGCTAACGAAAGAAAAGAAAGGAGAAGGCGTAAGTGTAGATATTTCCTTTTTTGACGGCAAAAATTTGGTCTTCATTGATGAAGGGCACAAAGGAGCAGGTGGTGAAAGTGAGACTGGATGGAAAAATATTAGAGAAACCGTAGCAAAGAATGGTTTGGTTTTTGAATATAGTGCTACATTTGGACAGATTATAGAATTTACAAAATCAGGGCAACCTAAAGGTGGGAAATCAAATCAAACAAATATTGAACTTTATAATGAATACACAAAAGCAATAATTTTTAATTACTCTTACAAATACTTCTATACTGATAGATATGGCAAAGATTTTTATGTTTATAACATAAGAGAAGATGCATACACGGAAGCACAGAGAGATTTATTACTTACCGCAGGATTATTATCCTTTTATGAGCAGTTAATTATTTTTGAAGAACATAGGGAAGATTTAAGGGAACACAAAATAGAGAAACCTTTATGGATTTTTGTTGGTAGTAAGGTTAAGGGAAAAGGCACCAATTCGGATGTGGTAAGGATAATTCAATTTTTGGACAGAATAATCAAAGAGGAAAATTATCTAAAAGAAAACATTAGAAAGATATTGGAAGGGAAATCTGGGCTTATTGATAATGAAGGCATTGACATTTTTAAAGGGAAGTTTGAGTTTATTAAAAATTCTCCTGCTACTGAGATTGTTGATGGCATCTATCAAAAGGTTTTCAATGGAAAAGGTGAACTGAAACTTTATGAAATAAAGAATGCAGAAGGAGAATTAGGACTTAAAACAAGTACCGGGGAAAAATACTTTGGAGTTATTAATGTTGGTGATGTCCGTTCCTTAAAAAAACTAATTGAAGAATCAGAGATTGAGGTTAAAGAAGACCATTTTAACAATTCACTGTTTTTTGGAATAAACGAAAACAACTCTCCCATAAACATCCTCATAGGGTCAAAAAAGTTCGTTGAAGGTTGGAACTCATGGCGTGTTTCAAATATGGGCTTGATAAATATGGGGAAGGGCGAGGGACCACAAATCATTCAGCTTTTTGGAAGAGGTGTCCGATTAAAAGGTAAGAACTACTCCTTAAAAAGAGAAGAGAATCCAGATTATAAATTAAAAGCTCTTCAAACACTATTTATTTTTGGACTAAATGCAGATTATATAAATGCATTTCTGACAGCAATAGAAAAAGAAGAAGTAGATTATGAGGAAATAACCATTCCTATTAAATTCAATAATCCAGAAAAATGGGAAAGAAAGATATATACGATAAAAACAAAAGATGACTTCGATTTCATTGAACATACTGTTAAGCTTACTGTTGATGAAAAAATTTTGAGAAATATTAAGATCGATCTGAGGCCAAAGATTACCATAACACATGGTTTGAACGTTGGAACTGCAGATACGGTAATAGACGAGTCGTTAACAATACCAGAAGAGTATTTTGAGATTATTGACTGGAATTCTCTCTATTCGGAGATTATGAATTATAAAATCACAAAAGGAATGTTTAATTTGATTATTGATAGAGAAGTTATAAAGCGAATAGCAAAATCAAGAAAATATCAAATATTTTTAAGTGAATCAGCAGGGCTAAGTGTTGAGAATAATAATGGAAAACCTGTCTTAAGAATTTACTCATTTGATGGCGTAAGAAAATTTCATGAGATTATTCTAATGATTGTGAAGAACTACATTTTCAAATTTTACAGGAAAGAAGAGAAAAGAAAAACAATGAACTACCTAGAGGTTGAACCACTAACATTAGGTGATAAGCATAAGAATATGTATCCGGAAAACAATGAAATCATTCTAAGGATTCCAAAGAAGTTATCAAACGATATTGCAGATATTGTGAATCAACTCAAAGAATATAAGTCGGACAAAGATGAAATACCTAAAAGCTGGAAAAATTGGGACTCTTTTATTGTACATTTTGATAACCATATATACACTCCTCTTATAATTTGGAGAAAGAATAAAGAAGAAATAAAGTCAATTCCTGTGAAATTAAATGAGGGTGAAACAAAGTTTGTGATGGATCTTAAAAACTTTTTGCAATCCAATCCTCATAGATTTAAAGATAAAGAAGTTTTTATCCTTAGAAATCTTTCTAGAAAAGGGGTTGGCTTTTTTATTAGTTCAGGCTTTTATCCTGACTTTATTATTTGGGTTAAAGATAAAAACAAGCAGAATATGATCTTTGTTGATCCAAAAGGAATTAGAAGTCTTGGAAACTTTAACGATGAGAAAATTCAATTGTGCGCTTCCTACATTAAAGATATAGAAAATAAAGTAAATGAAGATTTGAAAAACAGAAATGAAAATACTAGCTTACAGTTGGATGCGTTTATCCTGTCGGTGTCTTCCTATGACGATGTTAAAACAACCTTTGGTGATGGTAAACATTCAAAAGACGAATTTGAATCTCACAATATAATATTCCAAAAAGATAGAGAGTACATCGAGAAAATTTTTGAAAGGGTAGGAGGAATAAATGGATAATGATTAACGACAGAGCCAAATGAAAAATAGAGAAAAACAGCGACAAACATGTGAGTTCAGAGAAGGCAAGTGCATTCAATTATTCGAAAATCGAGATCCGGTGACCGAGATTCGCGGCTGCGGTTATTGTATACTGCTCTCCTGAAGAATTGGACAGGTAAAAAGTAGACAGTTGGAATAAAGACAAGGGGGGCAGTTAATGGCGAAGAAGAGGTGAGGAAAATGGGGCAACGAAAATATGCTATAAGTGATTTTAAAAAGGAAGACGTACCGAACAAACTTTATCCTTGGACGAGAGAGTATTTCAAGAAATTAGTTGATATAATTGATTGGAATTTAGTGTATTTATCTAATCTAACAACGATTGTAGACAGAATCTTTATACTTCAACCTTTCGATAGGTTCCAGTCGGCTACAACCTCATTTTACTGGCACTTAACCTTAAATGTGTATATAGATCAGGAAATCTTCATGATCTCAAGACTTTTTGATAGGGAGTCAATGGAAAAAAACATTAACATCTCGCTTTATAGTATGGTGCAGTTCGTTGAAATACATGTACAAACGAGTCAAGCTGCACAAATTGAAGAAATCTTGGAGAAACTAAGAGGGCATATTAAAAAATTATCTAAGGAATACGAAGATATCAGAAAATATAGGAATAAAGTTTTAGCACACTTAGATATGAAGGAAATTTTTCGAAGGCGTTCTATTCCACTTGTAGATCTCGAGGAACTCAAAAACTTGCACCATATGATTAAAAAGCTCTTGCCTGAGTTAATAGAAGTGCTTAACATTTTTAGGGGAAAGAACGCATCAATGATATACGGACTCACTATTTCTAATTGTAGAGGCACAAATTCCAGCAACAAATGCCTTATAGACGTTCTGTTAGAAGCAACATATCAATTTGATGGAGAAGTGGGAAAAGATTTAAAAAAATAGGGGCATTAAAATAGGAACAAAAAAATAGGGGACAGACTCTTTTTTTGAGGACCTATCGTGTATATAAGAAAGCCAAGTGAGAAAAAGCACATGCAGTTTTCCGGCATACGACTTTTCCGTTTGCTTCGTGCCAAGGGTTATGTGACCTACCGGCCTGGAATTGCTTTCGGGATGTAATATCGTGTTTCTTAATCGTTGTGTATTCCCGAGCCTTCCCGAATCAAAGATTTGTTATAGACTTTACACGCCACCGTTTTTTCTTACCACCTGCTATATTTTTATTTTTCTATGCAGATATCTGTATGACCTGCAAACAGGTCGTGATTTTATAATATTGACCTGTGCGGAGGTCATATGTTATAATTTCTTCGGTGATTATGATGAATGATGAAGAATTTTTCGAGGTTTTATTAAGGTGGAACCTCTGGGGTAATCAGCAACTAAATATAATTCCGAGGAGGGTGCTTTCACAGATAAAACCCTTTATGGATTACCACGGAGCGATTGTAATTCAGGGCCCCGTAGAGCCGGGAAATCAACTTTGCTTTATCTTATAATTCAGAATCTGATGAAAGAAATTGCACCGGAGAGGTGTCTCTACATTAACTTCGAAGATTATACCCTATCATCTTTAGAACTCACCCCATCAACTATTCAACGTCTTCTAGAAGTATACGGAGAAAAGGTTTATAGTGGGGAAGATTGTATAAAGTCAATAGGTTTTTGACCCGGGAGGGCCATAAGGAAATGACCCGCTACCCACCTCAGGTATCTTCTAAAATATCCCTTCTTCTGTAACTTCTTCCAGACATATTGAGGATCAAAGCGTTGTGTGTAATTCTGTCTAACAATGCCATGGTTAGGGCTTTATCATGGAAAATCTTTATCCATTCTGAGAACACGAGATTCGTTGTAATTAA
>NZ_JGCK01000063.1:0-43061 GCF_001639905.1 Kosmotoga sp. DU53
TCCCGAACCCGGCCGTTAAGCCACTTCGGGCCGATGGTAGTGCGGGGGCAGCCCCGGTGCGAGAGTAGGTAGCGCCCAGGGTTTTATGGGAAAGGGAGAGCATTTCGCTCTCCCTTTTTCGTTGTTAGCAATAACCGAGAACCGAGAAGGCCGCTACGTGGCGGAAGTGCTGAGCCGCGCTCAGGAGGCTCACGACGTTGACGCTCACGAGGTTGAGGCTTGCAGACGCTGACATTTGATAGTGCGGCGCTTGCAGAGACTGTGTGCTGCTTCGCAGCGGGGGTGAATCCTTTCGGGATTGGTGAGACCGGCTTCGTCGGTGTTACGAACTGCTTCGCAGTTGATATTGCTTAAAATGAGAAATAATGGTACAAAACTGTCATTCCGAACTTGATCGGTAACCGAGAATCCGAGAGGGCAAGACGATCATTGGCAAATTATAGCAACCACAAAGGGCAGAACATGTTCTGCCCCTACGATAATAAACAGCGATTTATTACAACCTCGGAAATCTTGCTTGTCATCCTGAACTTGATTCAGGATCTATCATTCATGACTTTCGTATTCTCGTACTCTCAGTTCTCGAATACCGGATCTCGAATCTCGATGTTCTTAGCCAATAGCTTACTTTGTTTTTGATCAGGGAAAATGTTAAAATTCTGTGTAGGAAGTATCGTAATAGAAACTTTCAAAGATAGGATTTTCAGGCCGAAGGGATAGAGGGTTGGTTTTATGGGAGAAAGCTTTGTACCGCTTAGCGAGGTTTCCAAACTTGAGATTGTGGAACTATTGAATATGATTTTTCACGACTATGTGTTAAAGATGCACTGGAGTCTCGAGAATCTTGAGAGGGAGTTAAAGGAGAATGATGTATCCCTTTCTGATTCTTTTGTCATGTTTGAGGACGGTAGGAAGATAGGGATTGCTTTGTTGAGTGTGCGAAGAAAGAGGTGTCGTATTGCTTACATGGGGATTTTAAAGGCGTATCGCGGTACTGGACTTGGATTCCGCATGATGGATAAAATCGTTAATATATGTAAATGGCACGGTGCAAAGGAGATTGTACTTGAAGTCCCGGAAATGGACAGACAGGCCGTGCGTTTTTATGAAAAGTTTGGATTCAGAAAAAACCGGAGGCTTGTTACGTTCTATAAAAAACTTGTCAGAAAGGTTGACGATGGGAAGCACGAAATCAAGAGCAGTGAATTGAATAAAGTGGTGGAGCTGGCTTACGAAAGCCTCTCACGTTTTAAGAGGAGGCCAAACTGGCATAGAGAGCCAGAGAATCTCAGGTGGTTGGAAGGTTATGAAGTATGTAAGGTGAAGGATAATGAAGGAAATGAAATTGGCAACTGTGTCTGGGGTTGTAAAGATGATGTTGTCTATTTTATGGAGATTCTACCCGGAAAGGATGCCGGGTTCGATGAACTCCTTGATATATTACTGGATAATTTTTGCAAGAACTACAATTACATTATGATACCGCTTGTTCCTGAAGACGATCCTTTGTATGAATCTGCGATGAGAAAGGGATTCGATACAGTTGCATGGCATATAGAAATGGTTCTTAAACTTCATTGAACACGGGAGGTAGGAAAAAGTGCGAGTTATTGAAAGTCCAAAGGAAATGCAAAAAATTGCCATAGATATAGAGAGAGAAGAAAAAAGCCATGGGTTTGTACCCACGATGGGGTATCTGCATGAGGGGCATCTCTCCCTCGTCAGGCAGGCAAGAATGGATAATGATGTTGTTACGGTGAGCATTTTTGTAAATCCCACACAGTTTGGGCCCAACGAGGATTACGATAGATATCCCAGAGATGAGGAAAGGGATCTTTCTTTGTTGAGAGATCTTGATGTTGACTATGTTTTTATTCCGAAGGTTGAAGATATGTATCCGGAGAATTACTCCACATACGTTATTGTTGAAGATCTGACGGATGTTCTTTGTGGTGCCAGGCGTCCTGGACATTTTAAGGGGGTCGCCACGATAGTGGCAAAGCTGTTCAATATAGTCAGACCCACGAAAGCCTATTTTGGCCAAAAAGATGCACAGCAGTTCAGAGTGCTCAAGCGAATGGCACGGGATCTGAATTTTCCGATGGAACTGGTGGAAATGCCTATCGTCCGGGAAAAGGATGGCCTTGCTATGAGTTCAAGAAATGTGTATCTGTCCCCCGAGGAAAGACAGGAGGCCTTGCTCATACACCAGGCGTTGCTCGCCGGACGAAAGCTCATAGAAGCGGGAGAGTTTGACCCTGAAAAGGTTAAATCGGAGATGTTAGCAATCTTGAGCAAAGGCCAGCGAATAAAGTCTGACTACGTCGAGATTGTTGATGAGGAGACGCTGTACCCTATCGAAAATCTCGAAGACACCACTAACGGGAAGGTTATTTTAGCCATCGCCGCATTCGTTGGGAAAGCCCGACTTATAGATAATGAAATTGTAAATCTAAAAATGAAGTAGCTCTTTCTGGAAGTTCAGGAGATAATCCATAAGAACGAGGCCAGCTTCCGGATTTTTCTTTATCGCTGTATTGAGAAAGGTATCTTTGTCTAAGACTACTATCTTTGATCCTTTGTTTGCTACTGCGGTGACATCCCATTTTCCGGCACAAAGGGTGTGGATTTCACCGAAAGATTCGCCTTTAGTTATCTCCTTTAACTTTAGGAAGCCGTTTTCTCTTTTTTTCACAAGACGAATCTCACCTGATATGACGAAATAAATCGCATCAGCTATTGTGCCGTTTTCAAAGATGACCATCTCATTTTCGATGATTCTCAGTTTGTTCGAGTATTGATCCTGAATATAACGCAAAAAGTCTTCGGAATAATTTGGGGTGCCAAAAGTAACTACGAAAGCCGATTCTTTCAAGCCGAGAGCCCTCAGCATTTCATGTACGTATTTGGAGACGTAGTCAGGGGCTTCCTTCAGCAATTTGAGCATGAGCTCTATGGCACGGTCATTGCCCTCACGGCTTATTTCAGCAAGTGCCAGAAACATTCTGACAGGTCTTTCAAGGGGCGAGTTGGCAAACTGGCTGAGATAACTTTCAAGGTATGCAATTGCTCCATCGTAATCGCCCTTTCTCAAAAGGCTTACAGCTTTTCTGTAAAGAGGTTTCTCGCCTATTATGAGTGGCGGGTACTTATCAATAAAAAATTGGCGTTTTGCTGTGAGATGAGCCAGAAGTTCTTCAACAGAATTGTTTATTTCCTCATTTCTGTTTAGATGATAGGAAAGGCTTTCGATTATCCTTATGATTGCGTGATGAAGGACTTTTGGATGTTTTTTCATGAAAGCGACAATTTCTTCTTTGCTTCCACACAGGAGAACTGTTTTTCCAACAGCGTAAACATCCCCGCTACTGTTAAACGTAACAAGACTTAACGGATCGATAAAATCTCCAGACATGAAAATTCTGTCTTCATCATTTGGATTTTTTAGTATCGCACCACCACTTAAAACAATATAGAATTGGGATATATTTTGCCCTTTTCTAGAAATCTTTTTGTCTGCTTCAAAGGTGACTTCTTTCACTTTGACACCTGCCTCTTCACAGAAATTTAGAAATACCGTGCGCCAATTCGGCGCACGGCTGACAGATTACCACAGTTTCAATTCTTTGATACCCTTCTCAACGATTTCTTTAGTGTCTCTTGCTATCACAAGTTCTTCGTTTGTCGGAACGATGAGGACTTTTACTTTAGAATCAGGAGTGGAGATGATTTTCTCACAGGATTTACAGTCGTTTGCTTTTTCATCCAGGGTGATTCCTAAGTAACCAAGATATTTTTTGACGACATTCTCACGAAGATAAGGGCTGTTTTCGCCGACACCAGCGGTGAAGGCTATCGCGTCAACACCGTTCATAGCAGCGGTGTATGCGCCTATGTATTTGGCTATTCTGTATTCGTAGATATCGTGAGCGAGTTTACACACAGGATCGTTGGCAATAGCACCTTCTTCTATCTCACGCATGTCGCTGTATTTACCGTCCGTTAGGCCAAGCATTCCGCTTTTTTTATTCAGCAGATCGTTAATTTCTTTCGGGGTTAAGCCTTCCTGTTCCTGAAGGAAAACGACAATTGCTGGATCAATGTCACCGCTTCTGGTGCCCATAACGAGCCCTTCAAGGGGGGTAAATCCCATAGATGTATCGACAGAACGACCGCGATCTATTGCGGCAATTGAAGCTCCGTTCCCGATATGAGCGGTTATTATTTTTAATTCATTTAAGGGTTTCCCGAGGATTTCTGCTACTCTTGCAGCTACATATCTGTGGCTGGTACCGTGAAATCCGTACCTTCTGATCTTGTACTTTCGATAGTATTCTTTCGGGATAGCGTATAGATAAGCTTTTTCCGGCATTGACTGATGAAAGGCTGTGTCAAATACCGCTACATGAGGGACATCTGGCAATAATTCCATGGCCGCTTTTATACCCTGAATGTTTGGTGGGTTGTGAAGAGGAGCAAGAAAAGCGTTCGCTTCGATCTCTTTGATTACCCTGTCATCTATCAAAACAGAGGAAGCGAATAATTCTCCACCATGGACCACCCTGTGACCGACGGCATCGATTTCATTGATATTTTCAATAACACCTGTTTCTTTGTCTGTAAGTGTTTTAATAACGAGATCGAGCCCTTCTTTGTGATTGGAGATTACTTTTTCAATGGTGATCTTTTCTTTCCCTTTTTTATGTTTGAGCCTTGAACCATCGATTCCGATTCTTTCAACGATGCCCTTTGCCAGAACTAATTCGTTCTTCATATCGAGCAGCTGGTACTTTATTGATGAGGATCCGCAGTTAACAACGAGAATTTTCACCAACGCCACCTCCAGCAGATTCAGGCTTTATTTGAACAACCTAATAGTCTCATTCGTGCTTTGATAACTTCTTTAACGTATTCCTTAGCTGTCTTGAAATATTTTCTCGGGTCAAATTCGCCAGGATTGTTGGTTAAGAATTCTCTAAGACCAGCAACATATGCCATTCTTAGATCTGTATCGGTATTGACTTTGTTGATTCCAAATTCAACGGCTTTCTTCAGTATATCCGAAGGAACTCCTTTGGCTCCTTTGAAGTTAGCACCATAACTTTCAGCAAGCTTTACAATATCTTCTGGAACACTTGAAGCTCCATGCAGAACGAGAGGAATTCCTGTGAGCTCTTTGACCTTCTTCAATCTATCAAAATCCAGTTTTGCTTCACCTTTGAATTTAAAAGCGCCATGACTCGTTCCAATAGCTGGAGCAAGGAAATCAACGCCCGTATTTTCAACAAATTCCTTCGCTTCGTTTGGATCAACTAATACGGCTTCGTGTTCAGCAACAACGACATTATCTTCTATACCAACCAATCTTCCAAGCTCTGCCTCAACGGAGACGCCAACACTATGAGCTATTTCCACTATTTTTTTAGTTTCTTCAAGATTTTTCTCAAAGGGGTATTCGGAAGCATCTATCATGACAGAAGAGTATCCTGCTTTAATGGCTTCCATAATAATGTTAAAATGTTTGCCGTGATCCAGATGAAGTGCTACCGGAACCGGTACAGTATCTGCAAAAGCTCTTACCATCGAAACGAAGAGTTGTGCTCCTCTTCTGATATCACCATTTCCAGCGTACTTTATCGCACCTTCAGATGTTTCAATGATTATTGGTGCATTTTCTTCAATACCCGCGTCAATAATAGCGTGTAGAAACTCAAGATTGTTGATATTTAGCGCTGGAACAGCATAACCCTCTTTACTCGCCTTTTCTAGAATATCTTTTGTGTTGACATACGGCATAATATCCCCTCCTTCGGTTATGATTATAACATCTCAATATTTATGTCAGAATATGCTTACACGTGTAACCGATGTTTTCATACAATGTTTGCTCTCCATTTTCCGGTACTTTCAGTAACAAGTCCTTCGAGCTGCAACCGTGTGAGTTCCAGTAGGAGTTCAGTGTGTTCAAGTTTGGTGTGTTCTAGAAGCTCTGAAAATTCAAGTTCACCAAATTCGGAGAGTACTTTTAAGACCGATGACTTTATTTGAATGTCCTTGGATGAACTTCTAGAAACAGTAGGAAATTCTTCTAATATGTCTTCAATCGATAAGATTAGTTTGGCGCCATTCTGGATTAACCAGTTCGTCCCTTCTGAACTTCGTTTGTTTATATCTCCGGGAATAGCGAAGACATCACGTCCATTATCCAGAGCTAGTCTGGCAGTGATAAGTGAACCACTCCTCTTTGTAGCTTCCACGACGAGAACGGCTTTCGATAAGCCAACAATGATTCTGTTCCTCCTTGGAAAATTGTATTTCATTGGAGGAGTACCAGGAAGGAACTCGCTTACTATACAGCCATGTTCAGTTATGAAAGAGAATAGTTTACGATTGCTTTTTGGATAAACGATGTCTATTCCAGAGCCGAGGACTGCCACGGTCTTTCCAGTTGATTGCAGGCTTCCGCGGTGTGCTGCTCCGTCTATCCCCACAGCCAGACCGCTGATTATGCAAAGTCCGGCATTATCCAATTCACGCGAAAAACTTTCAGCCAGTTTCAATCCGTATTGTGTGGCCTTGCGAGAACCAACAATAGCCAGCGAATTTTCTTCATTGAGTATATCCGGGTTTCCTTCATAAAAAAGAACTGGAGGTGGGAAAAGACTGGCTTTCAGTTTTTCAGGGTATTGTTGGTCCTGAAAGGTTATGAAATTTCTGAATTCTTTGAGTTTTTTTTCGACGCTTCGGCATTTTGAGATTATTTGCTTCTGCTTTCGTTCGTTCAATAGTTCTATACGGCTGGTTGTGAGTTCTTTTAGCCCGATATTATGTGATTGCAAAACCGAGAGATCATCAACAGTTAGATCTCCCGCTAAAGCCAGTATCGCGTATTCTAACCTATTCATAGCTCACAGGATAAATGCGCTCAAATCCTCATCAGCCAGGATTTCTTTTATTCTCGTGTTTACGTAATCTTCGGTGATAATAACCTTTGGTTCAGAAACGTCGGGCGCTTCAAAGGAGATTTCCTCGAGAACCTTTTCTACAACTGTGTACAATCTTCTGGCCCCGATATTTTCAATCCTTTCGTTCAGGTCATGAGCAACGCGTGCGATTTCTTTGAGACCTGCTTCCGTGAATTCAAGGGTGATCCCTTCTGTTTCCAGAAGGGCTTTGTACTGTTTGGTGATAGCGTTTTTGGGTTCTGTGAGTATTCTCAGGAAATCCTGCTCTGTCAAAGGGTTCAGTTCAACGCGTATGGGAAATCTACCCTGAAATTCCGGTATGAGGTCGGAGGGTTTCGCAAGATGGAAAGCACCTGCTGCAATGAACAGTATGAAATCGGTCCTTACAGGTCCATATTTGGTGTTAATCGTTGTTCCCTCGATTATTGGCAGAAGGTCTCTCTGCACACCTTCTCTGGAGACATCGGGTCCGTGGCTTCCGCGGGCGGTAACCTTGTCGATTTCATCTATGAAAACGATACCCCTGTTTTCAACTCGTTCGATGGCTTCTGCGATAACCTTATCCATATCCAGAAGTTTCTCGGATTCGATCGGCAGAAGAACTTTTCTGGCTTCTGCTACCGACATTCTCTTCTTTTTCTTTCTTTTTGGGAGCATGTCGCCAAACATGCCGGACATATCTATTCCCATTTCTTCCATACCGGGAATCATTATCATCTGCTTTGGCTGTTCCTCAAGTTCGATTTCGATCTGGAGGTTTTCCAGTTCGCCGTCTCTCAATTTTTGACGATATTCTTCCCTTTTTCTCCGCAGATTTTCCGCTTCTTCCGGGGAGATTCTTTGCTGGGGAACGCCCTGGAAGAGTTCGAAGATGTTTTTCGGCTGGCCCGCTCTGTGTTTCAATCCTGGGACAAGCGCTTCAAGTATCCGGTCCTCTACGAACTGCTTTGCTTTTTCTTCTACTTCCTTCATTTTTTCCTGTTTTACCATGTTGACGCCAAAGGCCACCAATTCGCGGATCATGGAATCCACATTTTTACCGACGTAACCCACTTCTGTGAAGCGGGTGGCTTCAACCTTTATGAACGGGGATTTTGATAATTCCGCCAGTCTCCTGGCAATCTCGGTTTTACCCACACCGGTAGGCCCGATCATGAGGATATTTTTGGGTATGATTTCCTTTCTGACATCTTCCGGTAGTTTCTGCCGTCTGATTCTGTTTCTCAAGGCTACCGCTACGGCACGTTTCGCTTCCGTCTGGCCTACGATGTATTTGTCCAGCTCTTCGACTATTTTTTTTGGGGTAAGCTGTGCCAGATCTTCGTCTATCTGTGGCATTATTTTTTCACCTCCAGGGTTTCTACGGTGAAGTTCGAGTTGGTGTAAATGCATATCTCACTCGCTATTTTCATCGCCTGTTTGGCTATTTCTTCGGCATCCATGTCTGTATTTCTGAGTAGGGCCTGGGCAGCGGCAAGTGCATATGGTCCGCCAGAGCCGATAGCGATGACGTTTTCATCGGGTTGAATCACTTCGCCGTTTCCCGAGATAAGTAAGATATTGTCCGTATCGGCAACGAGAAGTAGCGCTTCAAGATTCCGGAGTATCTTGTTCGTTCTCCATTCTTTTGCAAGGTTCACTGCTGCTCTTAAAAGGCTCGAATTGCTTTCGCGGTATTTTTCTTCGAATTTTTCGAAGAGCGTCAGGGCGTCGGCCACCGAACCGGCAAATCCGGCAAGTACTTTGCCGTCTCCAAGTTTTCTCACTTTTCTAGCTGAACCTTTCATTACCGTTGCGCCGAGAGTGATTTGCCCATCACCTGCAATTACCGTTTTACCGTTTCTTCTGACAGCGAGTATCGTTGTTCCATGCATTTGTTCCATTCTTTCACCTCCAGTTTCAATCAGGTTTCAGGGCTTCTTTAACTATCAAATCGATGAGTTCTTCAAATCCCATTCCTGCGGCCCGGGCGGACACCGGCAGATCGCTGAGGTCCGTTAAGCCCGGGATGGTATTTACTTCGAGAAAGTAAAATTGATTTTCTTTAAGTATGCCGTCTATCCTGGCGAAATGCCTGCAACCCAGAGCGTTGAATATTCTTTTTGATAGTTTCTCTATCTCCTCTTTGAGTTTATCATCCATGGGGGCCGGAACAATAAATTCCGTGAGACCCGCTGTATATTTTGCTTCGTAATCGTAAAAGCGCCGTTTGGGTTTGAGTTCGAGAATTGGTAGAACGACAGGTTGGCCACCTTTTTCAATGATGGATATCGTTAGCTCACGTCCTTTTATATACTCTTCGAGTATCAACGTTTTGTATTCTTTTAGAACTTTTCGTGGTTTTGTTTTGAAGCTCCTCAAATGTGTCGCATATATAGACTCCGATGCTTGAGCCTTCATTCGCTGGCTTTATAACCGCAGGAAAGTGTTTCCAGCCTTCCAGTTCTTCTTCTGAGGTTATGGTCTTCCAGCGGGGCATGGCGATCGTGTTTGAAAGGAGTTTGTAGGTGAGGTTTTTATTGAAACAAATGGCGCTAACCAGACTATCTGAGCCAATGTACTCTATGCCGAATAGTTCGAGAAGGGACTGAATTTTGCCATCTTCGCCAAATTTTCCGTGGAGCGCGATGAAGACCAGATCAGTATCCCTGAGCTTTGCAAGTTCGGCAATATTATCGGGTCTCAAGTCGAAAGCATCCACGATGTATCCGAGCTTTTCCAGAGCATTTATAACATTTGAACCACTCTTCAAAGAAATAGGCCGTTCCTTCGAAAGCCCACCATAAAGCACGGTGATTCTTCGACGAAGTTCATTCATTTATCGGGAACTCCTTTTTGCATTTTTCACAGTAAAGTACTTTTTTACTTCCTCTTTTAAATTTGAAGAAGAGCGGGTCTCCACAAACTTCGCACTTCTTGTCAGCGGGTTCGCGCCAGAACATCTTTCCGCAATCTACACATTTAAAGTAGGTTTTTCCCTTTTTGCTTCGCATTTTTTTGACAGAACCGCCGCATTCGGGGCATTTTGCATCTACGTATATGTCTCGTGTGTAGGTACATTTAGGATATGCAGAACATGCTATGAATGAGCCATATCTTCCTTTTCTTATGACAAGTTTGGAGCCGCATTCAGGACAGGTTTCATCTAATTCGTTCTTTTTGTTGTTGGTTTCTATAATGTCGTGAAGAATTACCTTGCCTTCTATGATGGGGGCGAATACAGTCATGTCAAGAGATTGATTTTTGCCGCATTCGGAACATTTCAGATAGCCGCCGTATCTTCCAAATACGACCTTAAATTCGCCACCGCAATCGCATTTTCTGTCGGTCGGGTATTCTATTTTCAACTTTCCGTTCTTTATATCCTGTTCTAGCTTGTTCAGATCCTGCGCGAAGTTTTCGTAAAACCTTAAAACAACTTCCTTCCATTGGCGTTTGGCGTTTTCAATCTCATCCAGTTCTTCTTCCATGTTAGCCGTGAATTTTTCATTTATAATATCCGGGAAGCTTTTTCCGAGAAAGTCGGCAACTATGTTCCCTAAAAGCGTTGGCCTGAGCTCTCTGCCGGATTTTACCACGTACTTTCTTTCGAGCAATGTAGAGATTATTGTAGCGTAGGTTGAGGGACGACCTATGCCCTTTTTCTCTAATTCCCTTACGAGTGAGGCTTCTGTGTACCTTGCCGGGGGTTTCGTCTGGTCTTCTTCCCATAGAAAGGTGTCTGGTTTTATTGTTTTCCCTTCTGGAACGATAGCGGTTTCGTGGTTACTGTTTGTTTTCTTAAGAATACGTTCAAACCCGTCAAATACACAGTTTCTGGTGGTGTATTTGAAGATGTATTTCCCATTTTCATCGGCTATTTTTACCGTAGTTACATCATATTCCGCCGCTGCCATCTGCGAAGCGAAGAAACGTTTCCACACGAGTGTGTAGAGGCGAAGGTGATCACCGGAGAGAAGTTTTTTCGCTTTAACCTCTTCCGGTGTGCGTTCAGGATATGTAGGCCTTATAGCTTCGTGGGCATCCTGGACATTTTTCTTTCTGGATTTCTTCGTTTTTGCAGTTCCGAGGTATTTCTCTCCGAATTTTTCCAGAATGAACACTTTCGCTTTTTCTTTTGCTTCCTCCGATATTCTGGTTGAATCTGTTCTCATGTAGGTGATGAAGGCTATATGACCTTCCGGGGTATCGATGCCTTCGTAGAGTTGTTGTGCTACTTTCATGGTCTTCGAAGCGCTCCAGCCGAGTTCGTTTATGGCAGTTTGCTGCATGGTCGAGGTTATGAATGGTTCAGGTGGTTTGATCTTTTTTCTTGTTGTTTCAATACTGGAAACTACAAAAACGGATTGTTTAAGTTCGTTTAGGGTTTTATCGCGTTCTTCTTCCGTTCTGATGGATTTATTGCTGAATTTCTTTCCATTTATTTCGAGAAGCTGTATCTTTTGTTCACCGACGCGCATGAAGATTTTATAAAATTTATGGGGCTTGAATGCCGCGATCTTGCTTTCCAGGTCAGATATGAACTTCAAAGCCACCGTCTGAACCCTTCCGGCACTGAGTCCGCGAGAAACGGTTTTCCAGAGCAATGGGCTTAGCTTGTAACCAACTATCCTGTCCAGGATTCTTCTGGCAACCTGAGCGTTTACTTTGTTCATATCTATCGTTCTTGGGTTTTTAACGGCTCGCTTTATCGCATTTTCGGTGATTTCGCTGAAAATGATTCTGTTTTTCTTTGTTTTGGGAAGGCCGAGTATTTGAGCCACGTGCCACGCTATTGCTTCACCTTCTCTATCCATATCTGAAGCAAGAAGAACCTCTTTTCCTTTTGCTTTTTCTTTCAGCTGTTTGACAACTTTTTCCTTTCCCTTAAGAATTCTGTATGTTGGGGTGAGGCTGTTGAGGTCGACACCGAATTCAGATTCGGGAAGGTCTCGAATGTGTCCTTTTGATGAAGTTACCTCGTAATCCTTGCCAAGGTATCTTCCGATGGTCTTGGCTTTTGCGGGGGATTCAACTATAACGAGTTTTTTGGACAAGATATCACCTCATTGTGCTGAACTGTCACGGTTTTTCATGAAGATTCTGCGGTTTAAGAACCTGTCGTAATTACTCCAACCGTAACCAGAAGCGTTTGATTCTCGATTTTCTATTTCTCTGAACTGCGCGATTTTGGAATCCAGGTTGTCAGCCATATGGAGAACTATGGCTTCTGTGGTTTTTGGAACCACGGGTGACCCCCACTCCATTTCGCCATGGTGCGACAGAATGAGGTGTTTCAATTCTATAAGAAGGTCTTCCGGGAAGTCGCGAATCCTACCGGCATAGTGCGTAATCATTTCCGAACCGATTGTTATATGGCCTATAAGCTCCCCTTCGTCGGTTTTATCTATTCCAGCCTGATTGAGCGAATATTCCCTGACCTTTCCGATATCGTGAAGCATCGCGCCAGCTATGAGCAAATCTCGATCAAGGGATTCTGCATATTTGTTTGAGAGAAAATCACAGATTTCTACAACATCCAGCGTATGCTCCAAAAGCCCGCCTTTGTACGCGTGATGGACGGTGACCGCTGCTGGAGAGGTGACGAAATGTTCAACGAATTCTCTGTCTTCCTCGAAAACGCATTTCAGAAGCTGCTTCAAAGGTTCGTTTTTGATAGAATTCAGGTACTTTACCAGAGATTCATACATTGATGGAATACTTCGTTTGGTGGTTGCGAGAAATCTCGACGAGTCGTACATACCATCTTTGAGGAGATCGAGACCATTCTGGCTGTCTAGGTTGAGCTGAAGTCGCTCCTCATAAACAACGATTCTCCCTCTAACCCTGACGAGCGAACCTATATCTATTTTTGCATCGTTTTCTTCTGCAGAATGCCAGTCTATTCCCCTTATCGTTCCGGTGCGATCGGAGAGAGTCATGAGAAGAAATTTCTTTCCATCGCGGGTTTGCTGTAAACGTTTGGAAATAACTTTCAGATCCAGTGTTACATTCATTCCCGGTTTGAGGTCGGAAACGAAAGGCATGGGGGTATCGGATCTTTGTGTCTCGTTTATTTTCTTTACCACTTCTTCTCCAAGGATATCCTTAAGTTTCATTTCATTACTCCTTTCCAGTATATAACCTTGGCACGCGGGCGGTTATTGTACAGGTTATTTCGTAGTTTATTGTGTTCAGTAAATCGGCTATTTCTTCTACCGTTATTCTTTCTTCGCCTTGTGAACCAATCAGTACAACTTCATCGCCTATTTTTGGTTTTTTGTGCAGGTGCGTAACGTCTACCACGAATTGATCCATACAGATTCTACCAAGGATTTTACAACGTTTTCCGCCGATTAGCACTTCGCCACGGTTGGATAATCCTCTGCTGTAACCATCCCCATAACCCACGGGTACGGTGGAAACCACCATTTTCCTATCCGCGATAAAGGTTCTCCCGTAACTCACGCTGTCACCTGGCTTTAAAGTTTTGACGTAAGATACAGCGCTTTTCCATGTTAAAACGGGCTTAAGTTCTGGAATGACGAAATCTCCGGAAGGTTGCAAACCGTAACTGGCTATGCCAAGTCTTATATAATTATATTCCTCACGGTTAAACCGCAATGAACCCGCGCTGTTACATAGATGTTTTACAGGAATTTTTATCCCTTTGCTTTCAAGGGTTTTCACCACGGATTCAAAGGCTTTTCTCTGTTCTATAGAAAACTGTTCTATTGCTTCATCAGCGACGGCAAAATGTGAATAGATTCCTTCTATGCTAAACCCATTTTCCAGAAGGTATTCTATCAGTGATGTGCATTCGTTAGCAGAGGGACCGATACGCTTCATTCCGGTATCCACATTTACATGGACCTTCAGTTTTCTGATCTGGTTACCAAGGACACTTTTAATTCCTTTCATCTGTTCTATCGAATAGGCTGTGATTGTAAGGTTATTTTCAAGTGCTAGAGAGGAGTATTCTGGATCAAAATAGTTAAATACCAGTATGGGAACGTTTATTCCATGGTTTCGCAGTTCGATTCCTTCTTCTAAGAAAGCCACAGCCAGCATGTCAATACCGGATTCAACAGCAGCTTTTGAAATTCCAACAGCTCCATGGCCATAGGCGTTGGATTTTACCACGGCCATAACTTTTGTGGGTGAAACTTTTCGCTGGAAAAACTCTAAGTTTTGTTTGTAAGCTTTCAGGTCTATTTCCAGATAGGTTCTCCTGCTCAACATATACACCCTTGAAAATAAAAGCGCGCTTTGCGCGCTTTTATACTGCTCTCTGGACTTTTCCGGCTTTAAGACATTTGGTACAGACTCTCATCTTTTTGACTTCGCCATCAACTATGACTTTGACCTTCTGGACATTTGGTTTCCACCAGCGTTTGTTTTTCTTATTGGAATGGCTGACAGTATTACCTGTAGTCGGCCTTTTCCCGCAGATCTCGCAGACCTTTGACATTGTGATTGCCTCCTTCCAAAATGCATTCTTTTACATTATAGTTGAGATGTAGTTGTTTTTCAACGGTTATTTTACTACATGGCGAAATCATAGTAGGAATCAAAACTTTAAGGAGTGATGAAAAAATGGGCATCAACACGTTGTGTTACCTCTTTGATCTTGATGGTACCCTGACTACCCTGGATGACGATACTTTTATTAAGATCTATTTTAAGCTACTTTCGGAATATTCCCGGGACAGGGTAGACCCAAAAAGATTGTTGGCAACCATATTAACAGCCGTTAAAAATCTTGAGGTAG
The DNA here is from genome assembly GCF_001639905.1 of Kosmotoga sp. DU53. Taxonomy (NCBI): domain Bacteria; kingdom Thermotogati; phylum Thermotogota; class Thermotogae; order Kosmotogales; family Kosmotogaceae; genus Kosmotoga; species Kosmotoga sp. DU53. The sequence goes on from NZ_JGCK01000063.1 coordinate 14,716, forward strand.
AGGTTGAGACGCGGGAAAACAATTACCAGCGTTTTATGAGGTTTTTCTCTAAGAAGATGGGAGACAAGAGCCAGCAATGGTATGAGAGCTTTTTCAACAAATTCTATGAAACGGATTTTGACGGGCTTGAGACTTTTATAAAACCGCGGGAAAATGCAGTGAAAGCTTTGCTGGAGTTAAAAAAACAGGGACACAGAATTGTTCTGGCAACCAATCCGGTCTTCCCATACATAGCTATCGAAAAAAGGATTCGATGGGTGGGTCTCACTCCAGAAATATTCGACCATATTACCACGATGGAGAACAGCCATTTTGTTAAACCATTGCCGGATTATTATCTAGAAATCATGGAAACTGTCGGCGTTTCGCCGAAGGAATGCATTATGATCGGGAACGATGAGATAATGGATGGCGCCTGCAGAAATGTTGGTATTGCATATATCAATATTATGGAGCTGAAAGTGTTGTTGAAGGATCTTTAGATTCTTGCTGGAAAGATACTGGTGAAACGAAAAATTTTTTACTTCTCCCCGGTTCTGAATGGTATACTTTTTGGGGAGTGATAATATGACGCGTTTCTTTCTTGTCCTGTTACTTTTGATGTCGAGTTTGGTTTATGCGGAAGGTGCGTCAAACACACTGGAGATCGGTACTTACACTTTTTACTACCTTTCTCCTGATAGCAGCCCTAACAATTTTTTAAAAGCCCTCATAGTAGGACAAACTACAGATAGAAAGCTTAAAATCTTATATGAAGGGCGTGAATTGAAGTTGACCTTGCCAGGAATAACCTTTCCGGAAGAGGAAAGTGAGTCCATTTGGAGCATGAGGAAGCTTCTGACTGACAGGCTTTTGCTTGGCGAAGAAGTATATTTGACTTTTTCGGAAACCATGAGAGATGAGACGGGAAATTTAACTCCATTGCTGTGGGTTAAATTTGAGAATGACCTCTTCTTACTTCAATCTTTGCTTCTATCCAATGGGCTGGTTGAATTTGATGAGACTACCTGTCCTAAGGATTACAGGGATTTTTTAAAAGCCGCTGAGTTATTTGCAAAAAATAATGGACTTGGTATCTGGACTTCTGAGGATGGAAGTATAAAAAAAATTAAAGTACTTGGGTTCAGTGATATTGGAACCATGACTGTGAAAGCTTCGTTAGGAGATCTAGTAATAGTTGAAATAAGAGAACTTTATGAAATGGGAAGAGGAATCATTGTTATTGAATCACGAGCGAATGAGGTGGAGTTATCTGGAGTGAGGTTAGCGATACTTTCTGATGTTGATGGATCTGAAGAGGATTCTTTTATCTTTGAAGAAAAGAGAGTTTTAGATAGTGGTGAAAAGATTGTTATAGCTGTTGCGCTGGATAGGTCAATGGTTGAGGTGAAGAATTACGATTATGTATGGGAAACCACCATAGATAATGAGAGAGGCAAGTTGAAGATTGCTTATCCCGATGGTAATTACGATATTTTCGAATACAAATACGATAGAAAACTGGATGGTTATGAGGTAACACCGATAATGGAATAGTTATAAATTGAGTTCAACCATTTTATCTCAGTTTATTTGTGTGCAGTACATAACAAGAGTATGAAGAAGGGAGGTACGGGTGTTCTTTCTTCCTCGGTTAAACGGGAAGCGTTTGGATGCCGAAAGCCTATGAAGTTTCTGAGAGTATTTTTTCTGGTGTTAATATCCATGGTGTTTGTGGAGACGGTTTTTGGGTTTGAAGCGTTGGCAACCGGTAAATCCGCGAAGGATTTTGGCGGCAATACGGTTTTGATTGTTCATTATCATCGCTACGACGGTAACTACGATGGTTGGAACCTCTGGGTGTGGCCGCATAAACCACAAAGTCTCGAGGGAAAAAGCTATAGATTTACAGATAAAGATGAATTTGGTGTGTTTTCCATAGTTGTTCTTCCGGATAGTCATACACAACTGGGATTCATTGTTAGATTGAGAGAATGGGAAGTAAAGGATGTTAACGCTGACAGGTTTGTTGACATTCCCGAATCTGGCGTTGCTGAGATATGGGTCTTGGAAGGGGAAATGGAATACTACACTGATCCGTCTAAAGTTGATTTAAGCCCGAGAGTAAAGGCAGCATTTCTGGATAGCTTCACTGAGATTTATGCTTATCTTTCAACGCCCCTGGATACCCGTAAATGGAAGGGGCAGCTTTCGATTAACGTTGATGGCAATAACGTTGCGATCAAAGATGTAAGGAAAGCCGATCCGACGGATATTTCTACCACGAAGTACATAAAGATAACTCTTGAGGATCCTTTGAAGCCCGGAGATGTTCCGAAGGATATAAAGTTGAGGATAAAAGGATATGTTGAAAAAACTGTGATCGCGCGAAAGGTTCTCGATGCCGATGAGTTTTATTACAATGGAGATGATCTCGGGGCAAATTATTCGATCCAGCGTACCGTTTTCAAAATCTGGTCACCGGTTTCTTCGAAAGTGGAACTACTCCTTTACGATGATTTCAATTCGGAAAAACCGTCAAAGGTTGTGGAAATGCAAAGAGCCTCTGAAGGGGTATGGACAGCTACTGTTGAGGGAGATCTTCACCTTACAGCATATAAATATCGCTTCTATTCCTACGGTAAGATCAGGGAAACCGTGGACATTCATTCCAGGGCGGTTACCAGAAACAGTGAAAAGTCTGTAATTGTTGATCTATCCAAGACGAATTTTTTCGGTTGGGAGAAGGAGGTAAAACCAATCCTGCTCGCTCCGGAGGATTCTATAATTTATGAAATTCACATCGCCGATATCACCGCTGATCAATCAACGAATATCGTTCACAAGGGGAAATATCTCGGACTTACCGAAAAAGGCGCAACGGGCCCCGAAGGAGTAAAAGTGGGGCTTGACCATCTTGTGGAATTGGGAATTACCCATGTCCATATAATGCCGATTCATGATATTTATTACATCAAAGAAGGCGAGCCGGATCAGTATGGCTGGGGCTATGATCCCTATCTTTACTGGGTTCCCGAAGGCATTACAGTACGAATCCTTCCGATCCTCTTTCAAGAATCGTTGAGGTAAAAAAGATGATAAAGGCCCTTCATGAAAATAATATCAGGGTTATCCTTGATGTGGTTTATAACCATACTGCTCAAACCGGCCCGGGCTCTCCTTTCGACCAGACGGTTCCTTATTACTTCTATCGAACAGATAAAGCCGGGAATTATACGAATGGCTCAGGTGTTGGAAACGAAATTGCCACCGAACGACCGATGATGAGAAAGTACATTGTTGATTCACTGCTTTACTGGGTTAGGGAGTATCATGTTGATGGTTTCAGGTTTGATCTTCTTGGCCTGTTTGACAGGAGAACAGTTTTAGAGATAGAAAAGGCTCTCCATAAGGTGGATCCAACGATACTTCTGTATGGTGAACCCTGGGGAGGCTTTGGTGCGAAGGTTACCTTTACCAAAGGCGATCAAAGAGGGACCAATGTTGCCCTTTTTAACGATGGTTTCAGAGATGCCATCCGGGGTAGCGTTTTCAATAAGACGGCGAAAGGCTTCGCGTTTGGTTCAAGAGGGAAGGAAACAAGAATTAAACGCGGTGTTGTGGGCAGTATAAAATACGACAGCAAAATCGTTGATTTTGCCGCGGATCCTGAAGAAACGATAAACTACGTTTCTTCCCACGACAATCAAACCCTCTGGGATAAGAACCTGAGCGCTATGTCGAGTGCTTCCGAAGAGTTTCTTAAGTCAGCCCAGAAATTATCGAATGCGATCATTTTGCTTTCTCAGGGAATCCCATTCCTTCACGGCGGTAGCGACTTCTGCCGGACCAAGTATGGTAACGAAAACAGTTATAATGCCGGAATTGAGATCAACAAATTCGATTGGGCGAGAAAAGTCAAATTTCTGGATGTTTTCGAATATTACAAAGGGCTTATAGAGCTCAGGAAAAAGCACATCGCCTTCAGGATGAGGACGGCAGAGGATATACGCTCGAACCTTACCTTTATAAACACGCCGCAAAAGCGCATGGTAGCGTTTATTATAGACGGCAGAAAGCTTGGAGACACCTGGAACAAAATTCTTGTGGTTTTCAACGCCAACACTTCCCCCGTTTATTTCAGGTTGCCGGATGGGGAATGGGAAATGGTTGTTGATGGGAAGATTGCCGGGATAGCCACAATAAAAACCGTTAAGGGTATCGTAAGGCTTGATGGAACAAGTGCGTATGTGTTTCATAGTAAATAACATAAAATGATGGGCATTTTGGAGGTGCACCATGTACAGAAGCTCTGTAATAAGGGTTCTTGAAACCGGCTATCTGGATGAAACCCGTTCCGCCGCACTGGAGTGCAAGAGGATACTGGAAGCGCATGGGTACAAACTGGCTAAACAACTGGATGTGGAACCAATTATGAGCAATTTGAAGGACGCTATATATACCTTAACGCGGGAGACAGGGCTTGTTGTGATTCTTGGCGGAACCGGGTTGTTAAGTCAAGACATTTCCCCGGAGGCTCTTCTTTCGATCATCGATAAACGTGCGACAGGTCTGGAGGTCGCTATGATCCACAGTGCTCTGAAACACGATCCAGGGTTGGCGCTTTATCGTTGTACCGCCGGTACGATACTGAATTCGGTGGTTTTGTGTATCCCGGGGTTTGTGGAATCAGTGTCGTGGCTTTTAGAGCCTATTCTGGATAGTTTGAAGGTGCTAATAGATCAACTGAATCAGGAGGACGGATAAGGTGTTCACGAAGTTTAGAGGAAAATATGTAGCAATTGAAGGGGTTATCGGGGTAGGAAAGACAACGCTCGTGAGGTATCTCTCTCAAGAGTATGCACTGCCGCCAGTTCTTGAGGTTGTTGAAGAAAACCCTTTTCTATCGAAGTTTTATGAAGACATGGAACGTTGGGCTTTTCAGACCCAACTTTTCTTTCTTGTGAGCAGGTTCGATCAGCAGGAGAAGTTGAAGAAAACTCTTCAGATGGGAATGGGTGCTGTTTCTGATTATATATTTGATAAGGACAGGCTCTTCGCCAGCCTGACTCTGAAAGGTGAGCATCTAGGCCTTTATGAAAGAATTTTTGGGCTTCTCAAGAGCCACACGCCCACGCCGGACCTGGTTGTTTATCTTTATGCAGATATTGATGTTCTCATGGAAAGGATTGCTTTGAGGGATCGACCTTTCGAAAGAAGCATGGATAGAGGTTATATTTCGAACCTTGCCGAAGCCTATGAAAGCTTTTTTGGGAACTACGCATGCGCGCCGGTGTTGAAAATCGATACGACAGAAATGGACTTTGTGAGAAACCACAGTGATCTCAAAAAGATATACTCGTTGATAGAGGAGAGATTACCATGATAATAGGTATTTGCGGAAATATAGGAGCCGGGAAATCTTCTTTGACATCGCTTTTACAAAAAGAATTGGGATTTACAGCCGTTTACGAAGCGGTAGATGAAAACCCATTCCTCGAAGATTTTTATAGGGATATGCATAGATGGGCCTTTCATTCTCAACTCTTTTTTCTAATAAAGCGTTTTGATTTCCTGAAGAAGGTGAAGGATGAGGGAACGGTTATCCTGCAAGACAGGACTATTTACGAAGATGTTGAAATATTTGCCCGAAACCTTCATATGATGAAATACATAGATGAAAGAGATTGGAAGCTGTATCATGATACCTTTACAACCCTTTCGGACCATTTAACCCCGCCTTCAGGACTGATATATATAAAATGCTCACTGCCGACGCTGTTGAAGCGTATCCAGAAACGCGGCCGGGGTTACGAGTCGGATATCGATCCCAGGTATCTGGAAAGGCTCAATAATCTTTATGAAGAATGGTTTAGCAGATTTGAATTATCTCCAAAACTTGTGGTTGATGGTGATAAATTGGATTTCGTGGAAAACCCAGAGGATAGAAAAATAGTTTTGGAACAGGTTAGCGGTTTTGTAAAAAATATTGCAACAGGTGTTCAATCAAAACTTTTCAACGGTGGCAAAACATAATTCGGCAAAACATAATTCATTGTAAAAGAAAACGTTAATTTGGAAAGCTGCCGACAATAAACGATCCCTGAGTTTGGGAATGTGGTGATTAACCAATCTTAAAGGATGTTAACCGATGTAGCGAGTTGTTTGCTATAATTGACTTTTATTGCTGTTTTTTGCTATATTTGAATGGGGGATTTCTAAATGTCCCCGGGTTTTCTTATTAAATGTGAGAAATTATTGTCAACATAGAGGGGGTGCACGGAATGAAAAGGTTTTTGGTCGTCTTATTGGCTATTCTTTTGTTGACCCTCACAGGCTTTGGAATTGAGCTAAAGATCAACACAGTTACCGCAAAGCCTTTTATCACGGGGCCAGGTGGAAGGGTATTGTTACGTTGTGATGCTAAAGGTTCAAGATTGCTTGCCTACGAATGGATTGTCATGGATGGGAAGATACTGAAAGATTATGGAAATGGCGTTGCAATCTGGCAAGCTCCAGAAAAAGATGGTGCGTATAAGATACGTGTCATCGTTGATAATGGTATTGAGAAAGTTGAGGGAGAGGTTGTTGTAAAAGTTGACAGTACCTCAGAGAATCGACCACCATTTCAGCCTGATGTTATTTTTCCAAAAGACGGTGTAGAGGAAATACCACTAGATGCGTTGTTATTCTGGGGAGCAGATGACCCGGATGGAGATGTTCTTTTCTACAATATCTATCTGTCAACTGCTACACCTCTTACTGAACCGATTGAAATCGGTTATTTCACACCGGATTACCCAAATACGTTTGCACCTGAACTTGAAAGTAACAAATGGTACTACTGGAAGATTGTAGCTGACGATGGCAGAGGGATGCAATCGGAAAGCCCCGTTTGGTCCTTCAGAACCTTTGATTTCCCACCTGAGTTAGATCTTCCAGAGCAGGTTGTAACAGAAGGAGAACTGCTTTCTGTAAATCTTGAAGAGCATGCCAGCGATCCTGACAGCGCTGACTTGAGTTTTGCATTGATTTCGGGACCTGGAACGGTTGAGAATAGCAGCTACAGTTACACGCCGGATTTCGATGTTGTCGAATCAGGACCGGACGCCTCCAGAACCTTCCTGGTTAAAATAGGGGTAACCGACGATTACGGCAAGAAAGCCTCTTCTGAATTCGTGCTTACAGTTCTTAATAAAAATCGTGTACCTTTTGCTCCATTCAACTGTTTTCCGGCAGACGGAGCAACTGAATTGCCAACTGATACGGTGCTAAGCTGGGCCAGCAAAGATCTCGACGGTGATGAACTTTTTGCTGATCTGTACCTTGGGGAATCCCCAGACGATCTTCAGCTTGTAGATTCGGGAATTCAGGGAACAGTTGAAAATGTGGACGAAACGGGTGCAAAAGACTATGCTTTCGAGATTCAACCGATTTTGAAACCTCACACAAGGTACTTCTGGAAGGTTGATGTTTACGATTATGCTGATTCTACGAGTAGCGAGATTATGAGCTTTGAGACCCTTAATCATCTACCTGAGCTCAGTGTACCGGATCAGGAAGCTACGGAAACTGAAACCGTGGTAGTTAAACTGGGTGAGTACGCCCATGATCCTGACGGAGATTCTTTGAGCTTTAAACTCGTTTCTGGAGTTGGCGCTCTCATTGAAAAGGAAGACGGTGTGTATTACGAATACAAAACAGATTATTATGCTTCAGGAACGTATATTGTTGAAATTGAAGTTTCTGATGGTATAGATTCGGTGTTAGATCAATTTACAGTTACTGTATACGATCTCAACCAGGCACCAATGGTTGACCTTGTTTCTCCTGTTGATGGGGCAACCAATCAGGGGCTTGAGCTGACTCTGAGATGGATTGGTAAAGATCTTGATGGAGATAAGATCGTATACGATGTTTACTATGGTATCGATGGTTTACCAGATGTAGCGGTCATAGAAGGTATTGAGGATACGAGTGTTACGGTTACGCTCGAACCTCACTCGAAGTATGTGTGGAAAGTTGTTGCCCATGATGTCAGACCTGATTCACTTACCGGCGAAAGTCAGACATGGAGTTTCACTACCCTGAACAATCCACCTGATTTGCTGGATGCTGAGTTTGACATCAAAGAGAATGAAACTCTTGAGATTGACTTCAGGGATTACACCACAGAAATTGATGGCGATCCTCTTGCGTACGAGTTGCTTTCAGGCAACGGTACTCTCACGCCTGAAGGTCTCTATAGCTGGACACCTTCCTTTGAAGCATCCGGGACTCATTTCATAAAGGTTAGTGTTACTGATGGAATCGATGGTGCCGTTAAGGTTTACAGAATAACCGTGTACGATGTCAATAGAATGCCAACCGTTGAACTGGTTGCTCCTGAAAACGGGGCCGTTTTCGACGCTGCAGAACAGCCTGAAGTGAAACTTACATGGAATGCTTCTGATCCCGACGGTGATAAACTGCTCTTCAACCTTTACATAACTGATCTGATAACTGGCGAGACCCTGTCTTTCGACGCTCTTGAGCACTTAGAGAAGAGCTTTGCTCTCAAACCACACACAAATTACCAGTGGAAGGTTAAAGTCTGGGATGACAGACCGGATTCATTGAGCAGCGAAACCGATGTGTGGAGCTTTGGAACAATCAACCACAAACCTGAGATAGCAATCCCGGACGTGAGTATAAACGAAGGAGCCACTCTGACAGTAAATCTACTTGATTACGCTAGCGATGTTGACGGTGACGTTCTCGGCTTTGAAGTTGTCGAAGGCCCCGGTGAAATCATTGATGGTAGTTATGTTTACACACCAGACTACGATACAGCTGGCGAGCATTTAGTTAAGGTTAGCGTAACTGACAGTATAGATGAAGTTGCTACTGAGTTCACAATCACTGTCGTGAACGTTCCTCAGAAACCCATCTTGATTGAACCGGAAAACGGAACAATAAATGTGACACCGTTTGTAACGCTCAAATGGACACATTCCGAATACGACTACGAAGGAATTCTGTACGATGTTTACTTCGGTGAAACGGCTGATAGCCTGGAAAAGATTGCTGAAAACACGGCGGATACTGAATTAAAACTTCCAAGGTTAGAATACGGTAAAACCTACTACTGGAAAGTTGTAGCGAAAGATAATGGATTTGAAGCCGAAAGTGATGTATGGTCATTTACGCCAACTATCTTTATCGACGTTCTCTGGAAACATCTGCAGGACGGATTGATTTATTCATCTGCTGCCTGTCTTGAAAATAGCCCAATTTACAACATTGTGGATGGAAAACTCTATGCTTACAATCCAGAAAACGGCGAGGTAGTCTGGAAATTTGAAACTGGTGCTCAAGTAGAACAATCAACGCCATCTATTGACGATTATGGCACCATTTACTTTGGTACCACAAATGGTGTTCTCTACGCCGTAAATCCAGATGGTACGGAAAAATGGTCAGTCAAGCTCAACGGTAAGATAAACGCCAGCCCTGCTATATCTGGTGATAGGACCATTTACATTGGTACAGCTAGTGGATACTTCTACGCTGTTTCTCCTGCGGGAACTATCCTGTGGGAACTCAAAATAGGTTCGAAGATTGTTTCCAGCCCGGCTGTTGGAAATGATGGAACGGTTTACTTTGGTGCTGCAGATAAGAAGCTTTATGCTGTCGATTATGCTGGAAACATTGAATGGAGCTTCGAAACCGGTGATTGGGTCGAATCAAGTCCTGCGATTGCCGAAAATGGAGACATTATTTTCGGTTCCGATGATGGAATCCTCTACAGAGTTGATAGAAATGGAAATCTCGTGTGGACATTTGAAACAGCCAATCCAATAAGAGGCGGAGCAGTTATAGGACCTGATGGAACGGTTTACGTAGGATCTTATGACTGGAAGCTCTATGCTATCAATCCTGATGGTACCGAACGCTGGAGCTTCGAGACCAATGGACCCGTTCACTCCGTTCCGACGTTGACAAAAGATGGAAACATTATCTTTGGTTCCATGGATGGAGGCCTTTACTCTCTGAAATCCGATGGAAGCATTAAATGGAGGCTTATAACAGATGGCTGGATCTGGGCAAGCCCGCTGGTAACTGATGATGGAACAGTGTACATTGGATCCCACGATAGATATATGTACGCACTTAGCGATGATAATGGTGGCATCGCTAACGGCCAGTGGCCAACATTTGCACTCAATAGTGCCAGAACTGGAAATCTCCAGCCTGTAGTAATACCTCGTGAAGTTCTTGACATTTTGAGCGATTCCCTCTATATAGTGAAACTTAAAGAGTTTGCTGACTTCAACGTTGAAACACTAGTAAACAATGGAGCTGTAAAAACCGAAAGTGGTTATGTAGTTTGGGAAAGCGCAGTGAAAGAAAAGCTAGAAGCTCTGACTGATATTGATGGAAATATTCCAATTGTCGATCTCGGAGAAGCAAGTATAAAGTATGTTGTTGATGAAAACGGTAATCTCTATGCCGGACCAGTCGCCGATACAGCCAAACAACTGGCTCTGCTCGCAATTCCAGCAAACCTCAACTACAAGGACTTTGAAGGGAATTACTTGAGTACTGAAGTGGTTTCCGAGCCGAAAGACGCCGCTCTTGAAACCTCTATTAAGACAACGCTGCTTATGGCTTTGATCAGCGAGGAATACAAAGAGCTTCTTGCAAATGGGGTTGTAACGGGTGGTCCGGAAAATTACTACGAATTCTACAATGAGCCTGTAATCTTCTATAACGCCACGGGTACCGACATCACGATAACCAGGGCATGGCTCATCCACATATGGAAACATGAAAAGGTCAGTGAGGAATACCTGAAGTACGCCGATGAGTGGAACAAGAAATGGTCACCAATCGTTCCAGATGCCAGTACAGGTATCGAATTTAGTAAGACACTAAAACTGACCTTTGAAGGTGTAGAAACAGATTCCGTTTTTGTCGAAACCTACAATGAAAACTTTGCTTCTCCTAAGATCCTGCTCAAGGAGAACGAAACGATTCTCGAAATCTCCGGTATCGGGAACACGAAGAGCACGGTCCTGCTTGACGATGAGTTCCCAACCACGGTCGAGATGAAGTCGATCAGTAACTGGCTCGTGACGAGGCATGTAATATCCATTGCAACACTTGGTGGAATTGTCGAGGCTTCTGCCAGTGAAATACCGGCTGACGGTTACGATCAGAATCCACAACCTGAACAGGTGGTGTTCACACCGGGTACCAACAGATAAGTTAAGTAAGTGCGATTGAGTTTCCCCGGGGCTATTTAAGCTCCGGGCTTTTTTTGAGTATGGTGCGGAAAAATCATGTATAATTGCTTCTGATTGCTAACTTTTTGGGGGTAAGTATCAGTGCAGAGAGTTTATATATTGAATGAGCAGATGACACCGGCATTGTTTAAACTTGCGTGGCCTACCATCCTTTCTATGCTGTTCCAGACGCTGTACAACGTCATAGATGCTTTCTGGCTGGGAAAGTTGGGAAAGATAGCCATTTCAGCTCCAACGATAGCGTGGCCTGCCATATTTCTTTTGATTTCTCTTGGGAGTGGTCTCGGGGTTGCCGGACTTGCGATGGTATCCCAGTATGTTGGGGCGGGGGATTTCAAGAAAGCGTCAAAAGCTGCAGGACAGATCATATTGATAAGTACAATATTTGCGACAGTTATTGGGATTATTGGTGGAATATTCAGTGGTGGTATTTTGAAGCTCATGAGGATTCCACCGGAGATGTTTGACAGCACCAGGATCTATATGCAAACCATATTCTTTGGTGCCCCATTAACCTTTGGAACTTTTGCTATTGCGTCCCTGTTTTCCGGTTGGGGTGATACAGTTACCCCAATGATATTAACGGGTCTGTCGGTTCTTTTCAACGCCGTGCTAGACCCTCTGATGATTTTCGGTATCGGTTTTCCTCGGTTTGAAGTATTTGGAGCTGCACTGGCAACAGTTATATCCCGTGGAGTGGTTGTCATTTTCGCGCTGTACATACTTTTTAGTGGTAGACGGGGAATAAAACTGACGTTTCACGATATGGTGCCAGATGTTTATATGATCAAGAAAATATTTTCAATTGGGTTTCCATCATCGTTGGGGCAATCAGTTACCGCTTTTGCCTTTTTAATAATAATGGCAATAATATCCAGATTTGGGCCTGTTGCCACTGCTGCAGTGGGTGTTGGTAATAGGGTTACTTCTATTGCGACAATGTTTTCTTTCGGCCTTGCACAGGCAACATCAGCTATGGTTGGTCAGTACCTCGGGGCAGAAAGAAATGACGATGCTTACAGGGTTGTATGGAAATCTGCGGGAATAAATATGGTTATTGTGGGTGCTATGTGTACTGGAACTTTTTTCTTTGGCAAAGAAGTAACCGCGTTCTTTATAAATGAACCGGATGTACTGGTTGAGGGATTCCGGTATTTTCGGATCGTGTCTCTTTCAATTCCATTTTATGCCACTTTCAATATATTCGATGCTGCTTTGAGGGGTTCCGGTTATACGGTCGCTTCTATGATTTTGAATATCGTCAGGCTTTGGGGTATACGCCTACCTCTAATATACTTATTTGGGTTGTCAATGGGAACTCTTGGAATCTGGTATGCAATGCTGATCAGTAACATTTCTATCGCAATTGCAGCTGCTTTTGTTATAAGTTCTAAAAAATGGCTTAAAAAGGTGATATAGAGAACAAAAGCCGTGGATACGCCACAGCTTTTGTTCTGTTTTTTTTGAGGGTGAATTAGACAGTGATCAGAGAAAGAGTCTCTTCGTAATCATCAAGCCAGTATGCTTCAGGATTTCTTTTCAGTATCAGGAATTTGTTGTAGTTTTCGGGTTTAGCCGCCCTATGGTATTTCATATAAATATGTTCGTCATCAAGACCAACAACTTCAATTTTTCCTGTCATATGGGACATTGCAAAACGTGCTCTTTTAGCTAATCCTGAAACCATTGCGGTCGCTTTTCTGAAGATCTCGTACCCTTCTTCGATCGGAACAGAGTAAGCTTTGTTACCTTTTGTCGGTCGGCATTGGAAAACATAATAAGGTGGAACCCCTATAAAGGAAAGTTTTCTGAACAGTTCAGCGAGTGTTTCTGGACTATCATTAATTCCGCGGATCAACGGAGTCTGGTTTGCCAGTTCTGTGCCTGCTTCTTTAAGGAGATTGATTGCTTCGATGGCAACATCCGTTATCTCTCTTGGGTGGTTGAATTGAGTCATTATGTAAATACGTTTTTTGGGAGTACTGTATTTTTTGAGTAGTTCTATGAGCTTTGGATCGTCGATAATCCTATAAGGGTTGAAAGCGACCATCTTTGTTCCAATTCTAATAATCTGAACGTGATCAATTTTTCGCAACCTGCTTATTATGTTTTCCAATTTACTTGTTGAAAGCATCAACGGATCTCCACCAGAGAGCAAAACATTCGTAATCTCTTTGTGTTTTTTTATGTATTCCAATCCGGGTTCAACATCAATCATGATTTCCCGATTTCCAGCAAGAAAAACCCTCTTTCTAAAACAGAAACGGCAAATGCCGCCGCAAACACGTGAAACGAGCATCAGAGCAGTATCTTTGTATTTATGTTCCAGCCCGGGTGCAACCGTATACTTGTGCTCGTTGGAAGCGTCGAGTTCTCCCCATTCGATGAGTTCATCCATCGATGGAATGATTATCCTTTTGATGGGATCGTTGGGATCGTCCCATTTGATTAAATTCAAGTAGTATTCGTTAGTCCTGAATACAAATTTTTCCGTAACCTTTTTTAGCTTTTCTTTTTCAGTTTTATCGAGTTGAGAAATCTGGTCAATTCTGGTGAGATATTTTGGATTACCCACGATAACAGCACCTCCCTGAATTTTTGAAAGTACAAAAAACTTACCCGGCATGTAAACGAGCCAGAATTGGATGAACGGTTTTTGAGCGTATTACGAAAGTAAAACCATTGACATTTATGAAAGGGGTTTAAGAAGCTCTCCTCTATTATACCATATTGGAATCATCTCTTGTTCTCAATTAATGCTGGTCACAAGGATTTCAATTTTTGTAAAAGGCTTTAGAAACAGAAAAGTTACTTGACCTGATAGGGATTCTTCTGGTAATATACAACAAAACTTTTTCATAATCGCAGGGGAGAGAATTTATGGTCAAAGAGATGCCTGTTTGTTTGAAAAAAGAAAATTCAAAGAAGCATGTCAAACGGTGTTGCCCGGGTTTTTCCGTCGGCAGCACAGTTTGAACGTGCTGTAGATAAAGGAGGAACGCCGGGCGAGAAATCGCCCGGCTTTTTTTATATCAGAGGAGGTGTTTGTGGTGAGGAGAACAACTTTCTTGGTAGTCGTTGTAAGTATTCTTTTGGTGAGCTTGACGTTCGGAAGCTTGATCGATGAAATCAAAGAACGAGGTGTGTTGAGAGTAGGTCAGGACGCCGGGTATATGCCCTTGTATGGAACCGACATGTACGGTAACCGTATAGGACTTGAAGTTGACGTTCTCAAGATTATGGCAACACTTCTTGGTGTTAGACTCGAATTCGTGGTTGTGAACTGGGATGGCATTATTCCTGCGTTGCTGTCTGAAAAATTCGACATCATCTGGTCCGGGATGACAATAACAGATGAGCGGGCTAAAAAAGTTGATTTCAGCGAGCCTTACCTTAAGATTGGTCAGGTTCTTGTCTACAACAACAGGAAAATTAGTTCAGTTCCTTCTCTGGAAGAGCTGAATAATCCCTCTGTAAGAATTGCAGTGCAGCTAGGAACTACAGGAGATGAAGCGGCAAGGAGGTTGTTCCCCAGAGCAAAAATTTTAACCTTTGACTCCATGGATGAAGCAGCTTTTCAGGTTGCTTCGGGTAGGGCTGACTTCACGGTCGTGGATTCTATATACGCACAGTACGTGGCGAAAAAATACGATCGTCTGAGTGTAGCTGATGGATTCTTGACCAGTGAAGAACTTGGGGTTGCGATTAGAAAAAATGATCCTGAAACATTAAATTGGATCAACAATTTTATCGAAGGACTTAAATCATCAGGATTCATGGAACTCCTGGAAGAAAAGTGGTTTGTTGAATATGAACCAGAATTGTAAGTATGAGGTGAAAAGATGCTGAAGTTCATGTCCAGAGTGCTTTTAGTGATCACGGTAACTTTGATATTCTTTTCTATTTACGCCTCCCTTTCGAAGGTGTATCCCTTTAATTGGTCGGTGATACTGAAGTATCGCCGACTCTTTTTTGATGGATTGATGACAACACTCCGGTTGAGTGTTACAGCGCTTGGGTTGTCACTCTTGGTGGGTTTTATAATAGCACTTTTTAGAACTTCCAGGATTTTAGTTCTGGAAGAGCTCGGTATGATTTATGTTTGGTTTTTCCGAAATATGCCTCTTCTTGTAATCATTCTCCTGATCTACTACGGAATTGGTTCTGTGGTAGCAATAAACCGTTTTTGGGCGGGAGTGATTTCCCTAGCACTTTTTGAAGGTGCTTATGTAGGTGAAATATTCCGTGCAGGAATAGAAGCCGTCCCTCGTGGCGAAATTGAAGCTGGTGAAGCATTGGGAATGTATAAATATCAGATCATGGGATCGATTATTTTTCCAAGGGCTTTAAGGATTTCCATTCCACCTCTTGTCGGACAGATGGTGAGTCTTGTAAAGGATAGTTCTCTCGTCTCAGTAATTGCACTTGGTGATTTGACTATGAGAGCAAGGCAGGTAGGTACTCAAACACTTGCAAGCCTTGAAGCGTATCTAGTGCTGGCAGGATTTTACTTAGCCATAACCTCCCTTCTTTCCTTGGTCGGGAGGTATTTAGAAAGGAGGTTGGCTATACCATGAATTCTCTTGTTTTAAGTGTCAAGAATATCTCACAGTTCTTTGGTTCTTTTCAGGTATTAAAAAATGTATCAATCGATATACATCAAGGTGATGTTGTAGCTATACTCGGTAAATCAGGAGCAGGTAAAACAACGTTACTTCGGACTATGAATTTGCTTATTGAACCGGAGTCCGGAGATATATTTTTCCGTGGGCAAAAAGTAAGTAGAAAGAAAAAGGTTATTCGTTATGTTCGGTCACGAATAGGTTTTGTTTTTCAGAATTTCAACCTGATAAGCCATCTAACTGCTCTTGATAATGTTGCTCTGGGTCTGGTGAAGGTCAAGGGAATGAAATGGTCTGAAGCCAGAGAGATCGCCGCCAGGAAGCTCTCCGATGTGCACCTTTCGGATAAACTGGGAAGTTATCCATCACAGCTGTCAGGCGGTCAGAAACAAAGAGTGGGAATTGCCCGGGCCCTCGCCATGGAACCTGATCTGATTCTTTTCGACGAACCTACTTCCGCTCTCGACCCTTCTCTTGTAGGAGAGGTAATGGGCGTGATAAAGGAACTTTCTACAAGAGGGATCACCATGGTTGTTGTTACTCATGAAATAGCCTTTGCTAAAGGTATAGCCAACCGCATTGTCTTTATGGAAGATGGTCAGATTGTTATCGATACTTCCCCCAAAGAGTTCTTTGATTCCTCTTCAGAAAAGATTCGCGAGTTTCTCGATGGGATTCTGTGCGGTGTGTGATAGCGGGATAAATCAGACAATATGATAGAATCATTTGTGTATTGGCAGAAGATTTTGAAAATCCCTTTTTGAGGAAGTGATTATGGGTCTTTACATTGTTATCACTGCGGATATTGTGGAATCAAGGAAACAGAAAAAATATATGAAAGAGCTTTCCGGGAAGCTAAAAAAATTAAAGGTGTCATCGGCAATAATGCCGTTTACAGTTTCAAGGGGAGATGAGTTGCAGGCGGTCCTGGGGTCTTTTGATGAACTGCCTGCTGTCGTCCGCCGATTGAGGTATATCGTCAGGCCTCTTGAATTGCGGATCGGGGTTGGAATTGGTGAAATAGATACAACGGGTTTAAACAGGGCGCGTTCTTCGTGGGAACTTAGTGGTGAAGCTTTTTTCAACGCAAGGGCTGCCCTTGAAGAAGCCAAGAGCTTGAAGATCAGTCGAACTTTTGTTAAGAGTGGTATAGAAACCCTGGATACATCGCTGAACACGATATTTTTGCTTCTTGATACAATTGTGGATGACTGGACCGAAAAGCAATGGGAAGCTGTCCATATATACGAACAGCAGGGGACGTATGAAAAAGCCGCTTCACTTCTGGGAGTATCCATTCAGAACGTTCAGCAACGCTGCAAAAGCGCAAAATGGAAAGTTGTGCGTAAAGTTGAACAGAATATAGCTTTCCTTCTCAGCGTTTTTCTAGATAACCGGCGATGATTTCAATGGTTTGGGGTTGAAAAACATAAATTCAATTAAAAATAGTTGAAATCGTACGTATCAACCCGGGCAGGTAGAAGATCGGAGGTTCGATGGTTTGATACCGTTATTGCTATCGATTCTGGGTCATGTTATGGCTGACTTCATCTTTCAATCCGATAACATTGCGGATGAAAAGCGCAGAATGTGCGTAAAAGCGCTCTTTGTTCATTGGCTTGCTGTATTCGTAACGCTTTTCATATTGTTGCTGGCGTATGATTTCAAAGTGGTTTTCTGGTATGCCCTCTGGTTATCGATTATACATATAACCCTTGATCTTTTTAAGGCGCTTTTTGAAAAGGTAGGATCTCCTGCCAGGGAGCTTTTTTTGTTTTTCATAGATCAGATTATGCATCTGGTTGTAATCGTGTTTTTTCTCCCTATATTTACCTTCGAGCTTAACGAAACTTTTAGTAAAACTATGAGCTCAATTTCAAAATATGCCGGTATTGAGCTATCGCAGCTGCCTGTTGAAAAGATTCTTTTGGTAGCTATAATCTACATATATGTTCTTTTTGGCGGCGCGGTTTTAATGAGGAAGCTTATCAATTTTATATACAGGAAAGAAGATGGCTCTCTTGAAAGGATCGCGGGGTCATCATCTGTTTTGAAGAACGTAAAAACCGGGAAGGTTATAGGGATATTTGAAAGGGCCATTGTTTTGACTTTTTATATAACAGGGAATGTGGCTTCGATTGCTTTCGTTATTGCTGCGAAATCCCTTGCCAGATTCAAGAACTTCGCTGAGAAAGATTTTGCTGAATATTATCTGATAGGTACGCTTGCCAGCGTTTTGATTGCCATGATCGGCGGTATCATCCTGAAATGTCTGGGAATTTGAAAATCTGCTGAAGCTTGCCGGAGACCGAGGTGAATCTTCTGTAAAAGTACTCTTTTGATTTTTATTCTACTTAACGTATAATAATATATGAGAGGCAAATACCAAAAGGAGGAGAAAGCATGGAATATAGAAAGGTTGGAAAATGGGGAATTAGAATCAGTGAACTTTCTCTTGGTTCTTGGTTGACCTTTGGAAACCAGCTTGACATTCGTGGAGCTAAAGAGTGCGTAAGGGAAGCTTTTAAAAATGGAATTAACTTCTTTGACACGGCTGAGGTGTATGCCAATGGCATGGCAGAATCAATGCTTGGAGAAGTTTTGAAAGAGTTCAGAAGAGAGGACATAGTGGTTTCGACGAAGATTTTTTGGGGTGGGGAAGGACCGAATAAGAAAGGGTTGTCCCGCAAACACCTGCTGGAAGGAACCTGGGGATCTTTGAAACGACTTCAGCTGGATTATGTAGATATTTTATATTGCCATAGACCAGATCCAGAAACCCCTATCGAAGAAACCGTTCTCGCAATGGATTATCTTGTAAGAAACGGCCTTACTCTTTACTGGGGAACGTCCGAATGGAGTTACGAAGAGCTTGAAGCAGCTCATAAGGTCTGTAAAGAGCTCAACTGCATTCCGCCGATTGTAGAGCAGCCGCAGTATAATATGCTCGTTAGGGAAAAGGTTGAGAAAGAATACGCGCCTATTTACGAGAAATACGGCATGGGTTTGACAACGTGGAGTCCCCTTGCATCGGGGGTATTAACCGGAAAATATAACAATGGTATCCCCGAAGGGAGTAGATTGGCGAGGTTTTCCTGGTTGAGAAAGAGTCTTGAAGAGAAGGGACTACTCAGTGAAGAGATACTTTCAAAGGTTCGAAAACTGGAAAAGATTGCAAAGTCTCTTGATGCTAAATTGTCTCAACTGGCTTTAGCCTGGTGTTTAAAGAATCCTCATGTCAGCAGTGTAATACTGGGAGTCAGCAGTGTGAACCAGTTGCATGAGAATATGGCAGCTCTTGAGGTGAAAAGCAAATTAACCGATGATGTGATGAGTGAGGTAGAGAATATTCTTTCAGGCAAATAACGAAAAAGGGGACTGGTTTAGCCCCCTTTTTTGGTCGGTGGTGTTGAGAACATGAAAGAAGAAATCATGGAATTCATCGAGAAGACGGTTTATGAGTATGAATTTCAAGGAGCTGTTGTTGGTATTAGCGGCGGGATAGATTCAGCCGTTGTCGGTAAACTCTGTGTTGAAGCCCTTGGGCGCGATAGGGTTTATGGCCTGATTTTGCCAGAAAGAGATTCATCACCGGAAACAGTGAGCGATGCAACACTTGTTTGTAAATATCTTGGAATAGACTACGCAATCAAACCCATCACGAAGTTACTCAGGGTTATGGGGGTTTATAAACTTGAGCCCGCTGCAATGTTCATCCCCAGAAAGCTTCAGGAAAATTATGTGAGGAAGAGAATGAGAGAGCTTTCGTATTCCGACAACCCTTTTATTGATGATCTTGAAAGTAAAGGTAATGCAGAATTTTTGAAAGGGCTGGCTTATTACAGAGTCAAGCATCGTGCGAGAATGTGTATGTTATACCTTGAAGCTGAGAGGCGAAACGACGTCGTTGTTGGCACTACCAACAAAACAGAAGAAGCCACCGGATTTTACGTTAAGTGGGGAGATGACGCGGTGGATGTAGAGCCGATAATGCACCTCTACAAAACACAGGTCTATCAACTGGCCGAACTTCTGGGTGTTCCTGAAAGAATTCGGAGAAAAGCACCTTCGCCGGATTTGGTTCCCGGCATTACAGATGAATTTATGTTTGGTATGAGCTATGAGGAACTGGACAGAATTCTCATGAAACTGGAAAAGGGGAAAACCCTTAAAGGTGAATCGAATGAAAATGTTGAAAAGGTGAGAAAAATCCTTGAGGCTGCTAAAAAAAGGAAACTCCGACAAATTAGCCTTCGGTAGATCTGCGTCGTATGGTTTACAACGATAAATAGAAGATCAGGATAGGTCGAAAACTCAGAAAAGAGCAATAATAGTGCCCAAAATATGTTCCCGTAAAATCAGCGATTAGATCCCCGAACTCAGCGCAGCCTCTTCCTGAAATGAAGTCGTAAGCTTCTTTTCCTACGCCGAGCAGTGTTGTAAAAAGAAAACCGCCTACTTCTCCAAAAAAATACCTGGATATGCCGTAGGCGGTGAAACTTACCGAAAAATGCAAATACTTATCGTACCCTTCAATGGAAAACGCAGCAGTCGCTATAACAAGCAATAATACCAGGAAAATAAATCCTTTGAATTTCACAATACCTAGAATGTCCAGATGACCTGCAGACCACTGGTAAAATACTCAGGCAATCCCTGTCCAATATACAGGTTTGCTGGATAGTCTTTAACCCACATGAATCTGAAGAATCCCGATAGGTAGAGATCGTTCATTACAGGAGCTATGATTTGCATTCCAACACCAGGAGCTACATGCAAATCTCCAACGCCAGGGATATCGGGCTCTCCGTCAACCGTGTCAACTAGAATTCCAAGAACACCGAGAGCATTGATGGCAATACCTCCGGGAATTTCGGTAATCGTATAGTACAGATCAACGCTTCCGAATGCTGCTTTGTTATTTAGTGCACGCATTGCAATTTCGCCGTTGAGAATAAAACCGTAATTCTCAGCAAGCGGTATCTGAATGCTCAAACTGCCCCCGGGTAGAGATACTTTTCCTGTTTCGAGCTTGGTGGCATGAAGTACAAGGCCACCACCTACCAGGATATCAGCGAAAGAAAAACTGGCAATGATAAGGGAAAGTAAAACCAATAAAAGGCCTTTCTTCATGTTCCTTCACCTCCTATTCTGAACTTCTTACAGGGAAATTATATCACAAGAGCTATGATATCTAACAAGGGGGTGAACAGATAGCCTATACTGAGTAATGGAGTGTTAACTTCAACCTATTGTCATTCTAACAATATGCTCCTTGTGCATTCATCGCTATTTTATCGAGTTTTAGGTGTTTGCAATCTTCAATGCGGGTTTTTGATTTCTAATTCCTTTTGCTAATAACTTTACCAATCGACTCTGTCGTTTGTATTAAGTGTTAGTTCCCTAAAAATATTCTTTATAGCTTGGTAGAATAGAAAGAAAAGGATTATCATATATTTCAGTGTAAGAAGCAGGTTCTGAATTGGTATGAAAAGTGAGGTGTTGTGGCTATGTCGAAGTTTATTTTGATAGGTGCGGGTGGAGCAGCGGGAGCGATAAGCAGATATCTTCTTTCTAAAGCGGTTAACTCCCTTGCGCCGATTGGATTGATACCGTGGGGAACAGTACTGGTGAATGTTATTGGCTCTTTTTTGCTTGCTTTTCTCATGATTTCATCTGCACAAAGGGTTAGTATAGATCCCCGATATATTTATCTTGTCGGAACCGGTTTTCTGGGGGCTTTTACGACTTTTTCGACCTTTTCATATGAGTTCATCACTCTCATATCAAAGTCTTCCTTTAGAGGGGCGTTGTATTTTCTACTTACAATTTCACTCAGTGTGATGGCTGCATACTTCGGGTTCATTTTAGGGAGGGGTAGATGATGAAAATGAAGAAGATGAGCGTATATCTTGGCGAAAAGGATAGGTACCAGCACAAGGAAATGTACGAACATATCCTTGAAATTTGCTACAACAACGGAATAAAAGGGGCAACGGTGATAAAAGGTATTATGGGATTCGGTGAAAAAAGACATATACACAGGAACGATTTTTTTACCCTTTCTGAAGATCTTCCAATTGTAGTGGAAGTAATTGATGTGGAAGAGAGGATAAATTTTCTGGCATCCAGGGTAAGAGAACTACCATTTGATGGGCTTATAGTGATTCAGGATGTAGAGGCATATTATGTAACAGGGAAAAAGTAGGGAATTTGTTGCTTCCAATCATGATAGTATTGTATGTAGGTTATTTATAACGGAAGGATGTGGTTTTGTGAAGAAATTCCTGATTATTTTGGTTGTATTTGTTTTAGGGGTATTGGGTTTTACCAACAGCATTATTGCCGAACTTACTGTTGATGGAACAATTACAGGGGTTCATGCTTTCCAGGTTGGATACGATGAGTACGAAAGTGCTCTTCAAGGGGCTCTGGCGAATTACGAAAGCCAGGGACAGAGTATCGACAAGTATTTTGGAAAAGAATCGCTGCCAAGCGAGATACAGCTGGGATATAGTGTCCTGAAGGTTTTGCTTGATAGAAAGGTTATGGCCTTTTTTGCTATGGAGCAGGATGTATTTCCAGATGAGGTTCAGGTTCAACAGATCACAGATGAGCTTGTTTCAAGATACATCTCGGATGAGACAACCAGAGCACAGCTTGAGATGTATTACGGTTCTATAGAAAACTTTAGACAGGTCGTTGAAGATATTGTGTTTGTGAGAACCCTTAGCCAGAATGTCTTCAATGCAATCGTTCCGGATTATGATGCGAGTGCAACGGAATATTTTGAAAGAAATAAGACTGACATTAAGAATGAATACGAAAGTGTTAACGCAGCACATATACTTGTTTCGACTGAAGCAAGCGCGATGGAGCTGAAAGAAAAGATACTTTTAGGGGAGCTTTCTTTTGAAGAAGCAGCCAAAAGGTATTCTCTGGACCAATACTCAGCCCAGCAGGGAGGAAATATTGGAGAGTTGAAACATGGTACCGTGATTTTAGAATTTGAAGAGGCAGCCTTCGCTGCCACTCCCGGTGAGATTGTAGGGCCGGTGAAAACCGATTACGGTTATCATCTTATAAAAGTGAACAGCAAGACCACTTTTGACTCATATGAAGATCTGAAGAATAGCAAGGCCTATGAGGACATAATGAGCCGGTTTGAGAATGAGGCCTTTCTTGGCTGGATAACAAAGTATAGACAGGATAAAAAGATACACTATATCATTTACGATGAAGATCTGAAAACCTTTGGCGAACTGGCGAATCTGACCGATCCTGGGAAGCTCTATAACCGCATCGTTAATTCACTATTCCATGAAAACAACGAATTGAAAGCAGGGGTTCCCGGGATTATCGCCGCGTTTTATATACAAATGGCGGACGATGAGCTCAAACAATATGAATCTCGTGAAGAAGCTTTCAAAACGATAATAGGAATTTGTGAGAGATTGCCGGAAGAGGAAAAGGGTGTTGAGCATTTTTCCGAACTAAAGGATAAAGCTGCGGAAAACGAAAACGTTAAACAGCTCCTGGATTACGCTGAAATCCTTGGAGTCGATTCGATTGAAGATGTGCACCTCAGGTTAGAGGAAATCAGGAATTACATGCGGGAAATCATGAATAAGGCTAAAAAAGTGGCATGGTATCTTTACGACAAAGCTCCTGATTCAGAAAAACTTCTAGAATATCTTTATCGTTTCGATTCCGATAATCCTAAAGCCGTTTATCTGTACACGGAGAATTTTTACAAAAATCAGGTTCAGCCTGTTCTGGCGGATTCTGATATATTTTCGAGCTACATAAATGCATACAAACAATACCTTGGTGAAAATGCTACGGAGACGCTTCTCGGTTACCTGATTCAGGGATTGGAAGGAAGGCTTGTTGAAAAGATTGTGGAAGACGAAAGTGTATCTGAAGATCTGAGGAAGTCCGCGCTTGAGTTACTCGTTGGTGCCTATGAAAATGCATGCAATCTTCCACTGGATAATAGGTTGAAACTTCAGTATCTGGGAATCGAGAAAGATTATCTCCTGAAGCTTTCGGAATTAACTCCTGAGGCCACAGATGTTAAACAGTTGTTGGATGCTGTGGATGAGAGATTGAAAGAGCTTCGGTAGTTTTTCCGCCAAAGAAAAAGCGCCCCAGATGGGGCGCTTTTTTAGCTTAAATTCAATTTGAATATATCGGAAGTTCCTTAAAGAGGTTGAGAACATCGGTTGTGATGTCAAAAGCTTCCGTAAATCTATCGATGAATGGGCTGCTTATTCTCGTGAAGAAGTTCAAGGGGGCGGTTGTGGTATTTATCTCAGGTTGCATAGTTGTGCTATCAAGAGGAACAGCAACCTGACCTGATAACGTTACCCAGGAATCTACTAAGTTATAGGATAAACCGCTTCCTGCTGTGATGTTACTATCTATAAAGCCTTCACCACTTACATAGGTTTTGTAAGGATCCTGACCAGCAGGTATTTCCCAGCTACCGATATTTTGGAATACACCGTATGTGGTTGCAGCGGCGGGAATGAATTGTTCAATATTTGTTGAACCTATTAGTTTGTAATCGACGCTTACGTTAAATACCGCAAAGAGTTTTTCCTCACCGGTGAAGGGTTCGGTTGTGGTGACATAAAGCTCTGGGGTTGCAGCGGCGGTAACTTGGAGGTTGGTAAATGTAGCCTCGTAACATGTGACGGTTGCACTTGTTGCGCTATCAACGGTAAAGTTTCCAAGATAACCCAGATATCTTGCCATGCCAGTCTCCGAACCGACTTCATAACTCGGAGTTTCGGTAGGATCATAAAAAAGAACATAAAGATCGTAAGGAATACCTTTCAAAAGGTAAATGCTTCCAATCTCAAATGTAGACTGAGTGGAATCATAAGTTGCCGTAATGGTATTCACAATATCTTGACTTCCCGCAATGGTCACAATGGTTTTTACTGTATATGATTTGCTGGATGGATCCGCATCGCCCGGAAGTATGCTGGGTGTAAACGGGCTTGGTAACTTTGCAACAACCCTGACCCCGCTCTTGTCACCATGTAGTTTATCGGAATTCAAATCCCATTCTGTAGGTCCACAGGCTGCTAAAATGAGTAATACTGTGACTAGCATGAGAAAAAGTTTTTTCATATAAGACCACCTCCACCATGAATTTCAATCAGAAGATATAATCAATTTTACCATTTTTACCATCTACCAAAAAATGTTGCTCCCCACATGAACTCGATATCGATGTTCTGATCGGTGATAGTGTTGTTGAGATTTGCGCCAGCACCAAGAGAGAGACCCATATTTCCTGCGGTAAGTTGGAATCCTCCGCCAACGACGACGTCACTGTTTGTCCAGTTCAGATCGACGTTGTAGCTCACGCCTCCCCTCAGCGCCAGAGCGTCGAACAACTTCAGATCGAGGGAGATACCAGCGTACCTGACGTTCATTCCAGCTCTGGTACCGAACTCTATTCCTAGCCTGAAGGGAAGGGTTACTATTCTGAATCCTACGAACAAGTCGAGTTTTTCAGCTGTGCTGTTAGAAAGGCTTGTCCAGATCAAGGCGTTGTTGAAAGCGGCGACGTATTGCACAAAATCACCTGTAGCTCCGGTTATTCCAGCACTTGCCATGAGCCAGTAGGTATCCAGACCGGGAGTGGTTATATCTTCAACATCGAGCTTCAATTTTACTCCATAATTGGTTGTTGGCGATAAAGATCCGGAAACGGTATAACTTATCGAACGATAATCATTGACAAGGCCAGCGTCCATGACCCACTCGAGGATTCCGGCCATTCCACCCTCAGAGGGATCGAAAAAGAGAATATGGAGTTCGCGTTCAACGGTTTCAGAGCCGGCTCGACGGTATTCGAGCACTTGTGTGGACACTGCGGAGTTTAATATCCCATAAAGGTCTGAAGGGCTTCCGTAATTTGCCCAGTAACCCGTTGCCAGAATTGAATTTCCGCCAGTCTGAACAAGGAACGGGTCAAAGGAAAAACCTGTAACCGATAATAGACCCAGAAGAATTATGAGATAATATTTTTTCATTCAATCACCCCTCGGATACATTTACCCCGGTATCGTTCTTGATTAACTGTTTTCGGGTACACAACTCTTTGAACTCTAAGAATCTTTCTTCGCGAATGGCATTTCTGAGTCGGTCGGTGAAATCCAGCAAAAAATGCACATTATGGTAACTCAGCATCATTTTTCCAAGGAGCTCATCACGTGAAAACAGGTGATGTATGTAACCTTTTGAGTAGGTTCTGCAAACCTTACAGTTGCACTCAGGATCGATGGGATCTTTGGAAAACTTGTGCCTGGCAGCTTTGAGATTGATTTTTCCGGACCATGTTAATGCTGTTCCATGCCTTCCCATTCGCGTTGGAAGGACGCAGTCGAACATATCGATGCCGTTCTCGACAGCCATGATTATCATATCTGGCGTACCAATTCCCATGAGATATCTTGGCTTATCCTCCGGAAGGAGTTTTGTTGTAAACTCGAGAATATCCCTGGTCACCTCAAAGGGTTCACCAACACTCAAACCACCTACGGCGAATCCATCGAAATCCATGGCTGTAATTTCCCTGGCGCTCTTTTCGCGCAGGTCTTTGTAAAAAGCACCCTGAACGATTCCAAAGAGCGCCTGAGAACGGTCATGATACGCTAAGCACTTTTCTGCCCATCTGGTTGTCCTTTCCACCGATTCTTGTGCGTAGGTTCTGTCTAACTCAGGCGCGACACATTCGTCGAATGCCATCGCTATATCCGATCCGAGCGTCATCTGTATTTCCATGGATAATTCCGGTGTCATCATGATCTTGGAGCCATCGATGGGCGATTTAAACAGAACACCTTCGTCCAGAACTTTTTTATCTTTAAGGCTGAAAACCTGAAATCCTCCACTGTCGGTGAGTATAGAATTATTCCAGTTCATGAAACTGTGCAGACCGCCAAAGCTTCTTATTACCTCGAGACCAGGCTTTAAATAAAGGTGGAAAGCATTGCCAAGAATGATTCTTGCCCCAAGCTCCTTTAATTGCTCCTGCCAGAGTCCTTTGACGGTAGCGTTGGTACCCACAGGCATAAACACAGGTGTTTCGAAAACACCGTGTTTTGTTTCTAGCTTTCCAGTTCTCGCGGATGTTACCGGGTCTTTTTTTGTGACGGTGAATTTAACCATTTCTCTTTTTTATTCACCTCGAGTATCCTCCGGTAGGAGGCTTCGATTTGCTTTTCGAGATGGTCCATTTCTTCTTTGATCCAGTTACAGTACCGTGGATCTTTCAGTGACTTCATGTTGATCATTACGTTGGCCTTTGCGACATAATAAACTGCGTACAACAAATGTGCAGCACTTTCAGCGTCGGAAATAGCGTTGAGATTGCCCCATTTTGCCAGTCTTTCCACGTTCACTATGACATTTTTACAACGTCTGGCAAGATCGAAGGGCACTTCGATGGCAGTTTTTAAAGCTTGTTGGATCTTCACTGTTCTGACGGCTTTTTCTTCTTCAGAATTTTTAGGAAGCCTGTAAGCTGCCATTACCTGATCGAAGGCTTGAACGTCCTTATTTACGAGATCACAAAGGTAGCTCATCTCGTTGCCGAAGATTTCGAGACATGCTTCCATCTGACTCTCAACGTCTTCGTATCCTTTCTTGCCGATGGTAAGGTTCGAAACCATAGCACCAAGTGCAGCGGCCAAAGCAGCCGCAACAGCTCCAACAGCGCCTCCACCTGGAGTCGGTGATTTCTCGGCAACTCGCTTTATGAAGTCCTTAACGCTTAACGAGCAAAGATCCATCCAAATCCCCCCTGTTGTATTATTTTTTGCCTATTATTTTCATTCCAGAACTCGTTCCAATTCTGTCGGCGCCCGCAATCAACATCCTTATCATATCTTCCCTGGTTCGCACACCGCCTGAAGCTTTTACCTTCACATTATCTCCCACGACGAATTTCATCAGGGAGACATCTTCTGCTGTTGCGCCGCCTGAACTGAAGCCTGTGGATGTTTTGACGAAAGCGGCTCCAGCTTCTTTTGCTATAACGCACGCAGCGATCTTCTCTGCCTCTGTGAGCAACGCCGTTTCAATTATAACCTTTACGACCTTGTCTTTTGCGGCTTTTACCACCTTTGCGATATCTTCGAAAACCAGGTCGTAAAGGCCCGCTTTGAGGTAACCGATATTTATAACCATGTCAAATTCATCGGCACCGTGATTCAGGCTCCACTCCGTTTCATAGACCTTTACATCGGTCGGAACAGCGCCAAGAGGGAATCCGATGACAACAGCACGCGCCACATCAGTGCCTTCAAGAAGCTTGGTGACTAACGGAAGATGACAACTGTTGACACAAACACTGAAGAAGTTGTTCTCTCTGGCTTCCATAAGTCAAAGGGTTTAATCATTTCGGGGKAGCATCAGGTTTCAACAGGGTATGATC
>NZ_JGCK01000020.1:0-16151 GCF_001639905.1 Kosmotoga sp. DU53
ATCTACAATGTTTGACTCTGTATAAAAATCTAAGTTCCAGACGTGTTCAACTATTCGTGTTCTGCTCAATACTTGATTTGGATGACGCATTAAGAACTCCAGCAGTGCATATTCTCTTGGTGTTAAGTCTATCCTCTTTCCAGAGCGCTCAACATGATGGGTTACAGTATCAAGGACAAGATCGCCTACTTGAAGCTTCAAATTTAAAATTGTGGGAGGACGCCTTAAGATGGCTCTTATACGTGCAAGAAGTTCGCTGAAAGAGAATGGTTTTACAAGATAATCATCTGCTCCTGCATTCAATCCGGTAACTTTATCTTCAGTGCTATCAAGGGCTGTAAGCATAAGTATGGGTGTTGAAATACCATTTTCTCGAACTTCACGGCATACTTTTAAACCGTCTTTCACAGGCAGCATAATA
Organism: Kosmotoga sp. DU53; assembly: GCF_001639905.1. NCBI lineage: Bacteria > Thermotogati > Thermotogota > Thermotogae > Kosmotogales > Kosmotogaceae > Kosmotoga > Kosmotoga sp. DU53. The sequence goes on from NZ_JGCK01000020.1 coordinate 422, forward strand.
TCTAATATAATTAGATCATAGTCCACATCAAATATCTTATTCAATGCATCTTCTCCATTATCAACAGTATCAACAATGTATCCTTCTTCCGATAACCCTTTTTTTACAAATTCTGTGATTGCTTCTTCATCTTCCACAAGAAGAATTCTCACAAGTATCACTCCCCGTGAATTTGAAACTCGGTGCCATTAGGCACCGAGTAAAGTAATCTTATTTTACCACGTCTTCTTCATTCATTTTCCATCTCCTCTTGTATATTCTCACTCTCAGAATCAGCATCTTCAACATGAAGGATTTTTGCGGTTCCTGCATCGACTTTTACCTCTTGGCCATTGTCTAGGATCACACCATAAACAAGGAATCCATTTTCGTTTTCAAGCTTAATACTTTTGATGTTTGCGCTTGGGTATGAGCTCATAACCACGTTGGCTGCCTCTTCCTTACTGATCTTTGCAAGGGTAGAAAGATCTTTCGGTTCGGGGTTTGATACCATTACACTACCAGTGTAAGATGGTTCCTGTACTTCGGCCTGTTTTTCGGTATTTTCTACACTCTCTGATTGCTCGTTTGCTTCTGTGGCTTCAGATTCTTCATTTTTGACTTGTTCCTTAGTGTCATCATCTGCTGTTTGCGTTGTTGCATAAGATGGTGTTTGTGCGCTGCTTGAGCTGTTCGCAAAAGTAAAATTCGCTACCAGCAACATACTAACTAGCATCAATACGATAAGAATAGGGACAGTTTTTTTCTTTCATAAGTTACACCTCCTAATTTTTAATTTGACAGCCGGCTGTCTTTGATTTCCAACAATATGTTATCAATCAAAAATGAGAAAACTCTAAGAAAAGAATTAGAACTTTCTCATAATCTCAGGATGACTCAAATTACATTTTATTTTCCTAAAAGGTGGAATACAGGACCGTTTTTACAGAGCTTGTTTTTGGCGATATAAAATCCAGCTCCAAGGATAAAAAAATTAAGCCTTAGTACCCAAAAAGTCCAATCTGTAACTCTATGATTTTCTCTCCAAAAACAATGTTTGTTTTGGATATTTTCTTTTTTTCTGTGTTTGTTTTATATTTTTTGGTAAAATAAAAAAGTAAGGAATACTAACCAATTAGTTTTTAGGAGGTTTTTTATGATTGATGGCAGGACAGCAAATGAAGTTATTGGCGTTTTGCTGAAACATGGTGCTGAATTCGTGGAATTATTCATTGAAGAACGGGATACCAGCAACTTTTCCCTTGTTAATGGACAGCTAGAAAGAGCTCTTTCAGGAAAAACTTTTGGTATAGGTATCAGGGCCTTTTCTAAAAACCGTTCTTTATACGCCTTCACCAACGATCTTTCAAAAGAAACGTTAGTACAGATTGCTGCAAACCTTGGAGAAGTTATCAATGGGAATGGCGAACCACTTTCCCTTGATTTCCGCGAACAATCTATTGAGAACAGGCATCTCTTTATCCTTGAACCATCCTCTGTATCAAAGACAGACAAAGTCAAGGTAATGAAAATGGCTTTCAATGGTGCCAAAAGCGTTTCCAAACTCATAACCCAGGTACTTGTGGATTACTGGGATTACGATCAGAGGATTACCATCATAAATTCTGAAGGACTTAAGGTTTCAGATAGAAGGCTCAGAACAAGACTGATGATTACTGCCGTGGCTTCTAGGTACAATGAAAAAGAGACGGGCTTTTATGGTCCCGGTGCGGCAATGGGTTTTGAGTTTTTTAACACCTTTGATGTCTTTGAAGCAGGACAAAAAGCCGGGCGTATCGCGGCTCGAATGGTCGAAGCTGAATACGCTCCCGCTGGCAGGATGCCGGTAATCATTGCAAACGAATTTGGCGGTGTTATCTTTCACGAGGCCTGTGGACATGCCCTTGAAGCAACATCTGTAGCCAAGGGATCTTCAGTATTTACAGGTAAACTAGGCCAAAAAATAGCGGCCGATTGTGTTTCCGCAGTTGATGACGCTACAATACCGAATGCCTGGGGATCCACGAATATCGATGACGAGGGAACACCTACCAGGAGAAACGTGCTCATAGAAAATGGAGTACTGAAGAGTTATCTCATAGACAGGTTCAACGGCATAAAAATGGGTATGGAAAGTACAGGGAGCGCCAGAAGGCAGGACTATCGCTATGCTCCTACTTCAAGAATGAGCAATACCTTTATACTTCCGGGTCCATACTATCCTGAAGAGATCATTTCAAATACAGAATACGGACTTTATGCAAAATCCTTAGGCGGGGGCTCGGTAAATACAGGAACGGGAGAATTCAATTTTGCGGTCAGAGAAGGATACCTTATTGAAAAAGGAAGGATCACAAAACCTGTAAGGGGTGCAACGCTCATTGGAAAAGGCTCTGAGATCCTCATGAAGATTGACATGGTTGGAAATGATCTGAAACGCGGTCAGGGAATGTGTGGTTCAGCATCTGGTTTAATACCGGCTGAAGTAGGGCAACCAACCATTAGAGTCTCTGAATTGACCGTTGGGGGGCGAAATAGATGACGTTCGAGAATTTTAAGAAAATGGTTTTTGAGTACGCAGCCGCTAAGAAAACCAATGATTTTGAAATCTACATAAAGAAAACACACGAATTTGATGTCAGTATTCAGAAGGGTGAAATTGAGAAATACAAAGATGCTACAACATTGGGAGTGAGTTTCAAAGTTCTCAAAGATGGAAAGGTGGGTTATTCTTTTTCCGAGGTGCTGGACGAGCAAGCGGTGAAACTGCTTGTTGATGAAGCACTGGAAAATGTAACAGTAATAGAGTCTGAGGAGTCCGACTTTCTTCACGATGGTTCAGGAGAGTACACTGACTTTCCACCTTATCTCGGAGAATTTGATAGACTGACAACACGCGAAAAAATCAAAATAGCGATGGAACTTGAAAAAACGATTATCAATTCGCACCAGGAGATCTTTATGCTTCCCTATAATGCATTCAACCACAGGACATCAGAGACCTACATAGCCAATTCCTCTGGAATGGAAATGTATTCCAGGTCAGATGGTGGATATGCTTACGTTATGGCATTGGGTAAAAAGAACGGGTCGCCAAAGAGTGCTTTTTACTTCACGGCAGGAAAAAGTCTACAAGATCTTGAGCTTTCAAATATCCCCATAAGAATTTCCCGTGATATAGAACTGCTTCTCACTGCCAAACCTGTAAAGAGCGGTAAATACGCCGTTATTTTTAGAAACGATGCCTTTGGTTCGCTCCTGGCAGTTTTTGCTCAGATGTTCTCAGCTAAATCAGTGCAAAAAGGTCTTTCTCTCTTGAAAGATCAGCTTGGGAAAAAAATTGCTTCCGAAAAATTCACCTTGATTGACGACTCATTTTTGAAGATGAGCCCTGTTAGCAGAACCTTTGACGATCAAGGCGTACCAACAAGGAAAAAAGCAATAATCGAAAATGGAGAATTGAAAACCTATCTGTACGATTTAAAAACTGCTAGAATCGACAATCGTGAGTCAACGGGTAACGCTTTGAAGATAGGAAGCTACAAAGATCCTACAAGTATTTCTTATTTCAATCTTGTACTTGGAAATAGTGGAATCCCCTTCGAAGATATGGTAAAAGCTATCGAAAGAGGTCTGGTAATCATTGAACTTGATGGATTGCATTCAGGAACCAATCCGATTTCTGGCGATTTTTCCCTTGGTGCCAGAGGCTTTTTGATAGAAAACGGAAGGATTGTTGGAGGCGTTGAAGGGATAACAGTATCCGGTAACATCCTCGGCGTTTTGAAGAATATTGTCGAAACAGGTAACGATGCAAAGTTTTCCTTGCCAGGTATAACAGGATTCTCCTCATTTGCATTCCTTCCCTCAGTTTTAGTAGAGGAGATCGATGTAGCCGGGCTCTAACAAGTTTTGGGGTATCTCATAGATTGAACTTGCTATAATTCTTGCTGTAGCTCCCCAACATTGTGATTCGGGGAGCTATTTAGTTCTACTTAAAAACAACCTCTTTTATATAAACCTCATCACACGAAAGCACCCTAAGATCCCCTCCACAATAAGGGCAGTGAATTTCATAGCCCTGGGATGAAAACTTCTTTCCACAATCTTTGCATTCAAAGAGAAGTTCGTCAGTAATAAATTTGATTTCAAGATCTGGGAAATCTGACTCTTTTTTAATCACGTTGAAAGCTTCTTCGATCTGATTTTTGTCTGCCACAACTAGTTTTCCTATCCCGATAACAATTTTTTCGATATTCCCGAACTCTTCGGGCTTGAAATTCTGTTCGATGAATATCTTCACCCTTTCAGCTATCGATAATTCATGATGCATACAATTCCTCCTCTTTGTTTAAATTCAGCCACACCCCATCAAAAAACTTCAACAGATCCTCGGTGTGAGTTCTTCAACAAGCATCGGTAACACACGTTTAGCACCATTCCGGGTTTTCAAGATGAGTAAAGGTCTCTCAATTATGCCGCCAACAAATCCTATCGTTGAGGGGTCAAAACCTGCGTTTTTAAGTCTTTCTAACAAATCTTGAGCATCTTCAGGGTGGCAGATAATCACTGCTGTTCCTTCACATGCGAGGTATAGAGGATCGATACCCAGTATCTCTGAAACGGTTTTTACCCCCCCCGGTATCGGCAGTTTATCTTCATAGATAGCAAAATTTCTTTTTGTCGAGTGAGAGAATTCGTTGAGTATCTGGGCAAGGCCACCTCTTGTCGGATCTCTCATAGCATGAACACGCAACCCTTTTATAACAGCTAAAAGCTTTGTAAGTACCCGGCAATCAGATTGAAAATCTATTTGAAATCCCTTTCTTTCAGCCATTATAGCGGCCCCATGCAAACCAATTGGGCCTGTAATAATTATCAAATCGTTTGTTTCTATCCTTTTGACACAAAGCTTTTCGTATAAAACCTCTCCCAGGCACGTTGTGTTGATCACTATTTTATCGAGCGCTCCATGCTCCATTACCTTTGTGTCACCGGCGATGATTTTCACACCATTTTCATCGAGTTCTTTGCGAATGGAATCTATTATTTTATCCAGCCTGGAAAATTCAAATCCTTCTTCGAGAACAACTGAAAGGGTAATATATTTTGGTTTAGCTCCTGTCATTACAAGATCGTTTATGCTACCGCACACGGAAAGTTTCCCAATATCTCCGCCGGGAAAGAACACGGGACTGATAGTGAAACTGTCAGTGGTAACAGTATCTACAACTTCCTCCAAAAAACCGCTGTCATTTTCAGTTGAAACCAAAGTACTTCCAAGAAGTTTCTCTATATGCTTGAGTAACTTAAACTGTTTTTTCCCGCTGTTGTGGTGAAGTGTTATGATTCTTTCTTTCAAGCTATCACTCCCCTTTTCTTCCATACAGAAAACTCGCATGACAGGCCCCTTCTGATGAAACCATGCATGGACCAACGGGCGTTTCCGGTAAACAGAGAGTACCAAAGAGCTGGCATTCTTCAGGTTTTATCTTGCCGGTAAGAACTTCACCGCAGGGACATGGATCTTCTGAACTTACGTTTTCCATTTGAAAATGCGCCATAACGTCGAATCTTCGGTATTTTTCTCTGAGTTTCAATCCTGAATTGGGGATAGTGCCCAATCCTCTCCAAAGGGTATCTGTAACCTCAAAAAAATTCTTAATTTTCTTCTCGCGCGTCGAGATTTCCTTCTGGTTTCACAGCAGAAGCATAAACATTAACAACCCCATAAGCACTCTTCTCAAGCATTTCGGACATCTTTTCCAACGCAACGGTTAGTTCTTCTCGTGTGAACCCGGCTATAACAAATGGCTTTTTTACTTTCTCTGCCAGCTTTATGTAAGGTCGCTCACCTATTATTGTGCTAACATGACCCGGGCAGATGAAACCATCGAGTTTGTTTTCTTCATCTTCGAGAAGAGCCTCCATCGCCGGCGGTATAAGTTTGAGCAATAGATATACGTAAAGGTTTTCTATTCTTTCTCTCTCGATTTCTTCAATCAGCGACGCTATAAGAGGAGCTGTGGTTTCAAAACCAATAGCAACAAAAACAGCGCCTCTGGCTGGATCTTTCTTCATATCATCCACAATCCATAACGGGTTGTACACCTCTCTCACGCAAGCACCAAGAGCTTTTCTCTCCCTTAAATTCCCATTTTTTCCCGGAACCTTCATAAGATCACCGAAAGTGTAGATTCTCATTCCTAGATCACAAAGGTAAAGTATCCTGTCTATATCGGATTGTGAAGTGACACATACAGGACATCCCGGACCACAAACAAGCTCTAGTTTCTCTGAGTAAAACTCTTTTAACCCATACCTCATGAGGGCGTGAGTGTGAGTCCCGCAAATTTCCATAACTCTGTACTTCTTAGCTTCCACGAGCTTCATCTATCCTTTCAGCAATTTCTAATATTTTCCTTGCTGCTTCAGTGTCGATTGTTTGTATAGCAAACCCGGCGTGAACGAGTACAAAATCACCCGGAGAAACGTCCGGGACAAGTCTTATGTCAACCTCAAGTTTTATTCCTTCCCGTCCTACAAGGGCTTTATTATCTTTGATTTTGATAACCTTCAAGGGTATTGCCAAGCACATCATCCATCACTTCCAATCACATGCCAGTAGATCTGCCCAAACGCTATTCCCTCATCGTTTGGAGAGACTTTTTCATTAAACCAGACATTAAAACCTTTTTTCTCTAACAAGGCAACGGCCACCTCAAGCAAAAGTTTGTTTTGAAAAACACCTCCAGAAAGACATACGTTCTTTTCTCCTGTAAGTTTCTTTATTTCTTCACACACAACAGAAATAGCTTCGGCGAGCGTTCGATGGAATTTCGAAGCGAGTTCTGAGATTGAATTTTTATCTTTTTCGCTATAAAGTTCCCTTATCATTTTCCGAAAGTCAATTTGCCATGGTAAGGCAGATTTATCCAATACCCAGGAAAATGATTCAGAATGCCTTTTGGCAACAGATTCCAGCTTCATTGGGGCCTCCCCTTCAAAGGTATTCTCTTTGCAAACATCGAGTACAGCAGCGACAGCATCGAACAACCTTCCAGCTGAAGAAGTCTTCACGGGAGCGTTTTCATACAACAGGTGAGCTTTTTCATCTTTCAAATCCATTCCGGAGTCAATCAGGTAAGCGTAAGCCATGAGCATCGGTTGCTTGATAGCCAGTTCTCCTGAAGGCATTGGGATGTAACGTAAATGCGCAAATCTCATACATTTCGAATTATCAATAGAGAAAAACTCTCCTCCCCAGATTTTCCCATCAAATCCGTATCCGGTACCGTCAAAAGCAACACCTATACATTTCTTTAATGCTTTCTCAGCCATAACGCTGTAAATATGGGCAACATGGTGTTGACAGGAATATATTTCACAATCCCTATTTTCAGCGTATTCTTCACCAAGCGTTCTCGAAAAGTAATCTGGATGAAGATCGGTAATTACAACCCTGGCGTGTAAATCGAAGAGCTTTTCGAAGCGCTTTAGCATTTTTTGATACTGCACCTGATTTATGTAATACGAAAGATCCCCAAGATACTGGCTCCCATAAAAATTCCCTTCTCTGAAAAAACCGAAACTGGATTTTAGGTCCGCTCCTGTGGCGAGAATTTCCGGGTGCTTTCTGTTTCTTGACGGTATCTTTATGACCTCCGGAATAAAACCACGAGATTTTCTTACAAAAACCGGCTTTCCTGCTAAAACCTTAATAACGGAATCGTCGCATCTGTTCACAATTCTTCTGTCATGCAGCAAAAGACCATCGCTTAGTTTCGAAAGTTTTGTAAGAGCTTCAAAATTATCGGCACACAACATCTCTCCAGATATGTTTCCACTCGTTACTATTAGCACAGAGAATTTTTCCAGAAGAAGATGGTGAATTCCGGTATAGGGAAGTATCACTCCTATGGTATGAAATCCTGGCGAAACGTCGTAAAAAATGTCCCCGCGTTTTCTTAAAATAACGATAGGTCTTGCAGGAGAAAGAAGCAGCCTTTCCTCAACCTCTCCAATATATGCAAATTTTTTAACTGTCTCCAGGTCTTTTGCCATAACCACAAAGGGTTTCCAGGGTCTGGCTTTCAGTTTCCGCAGTTTTTTGATAGCATCCGAGTCTGGTTTACAAACGAGGTGAATCCCTCCTATTCCTTTTATAGCCACGGTGCCACCGGCACGTATTATGTCTATCGCCTGCTTAACAGCTTCTTCACCTGATAAGTGACTTACAATCTCATTTTTGATAATTTCTACGAGCCAGTATTTTGGTCCACAATTTTCGCAGCAATTGGTTTGAGCATGATATCGCCGGTCTCTCAGGTTTGTGTATTCGGTATTACAGTCACGACACATGGAAAAGTCATCCATCGATGTTTTGTCTCTGTCGTAAGGCAGCGCATAAGCTATTGAAAAACGTGGTCCACATCGGGCACAGTTGGTAAAGGGATAAAGATATCTTCTGTTCCCTTTTGAGAACATCTCACCAACACATTCATCGCACATGGCTATGTCCGGCGGCATCGATGTGCTGATTTTTCCCGTCTTCTTACTTTTGATTATTCTAAAACCCTTTATCTTGTTCGTTTTCACAGCTTTTTTTGAAAAGGAGATCTCACTAATTTTCGCTGGCATTGGCTTTCTTTCATTCAAAATTTCGATGAATTCTCTCAACTTCGTTTCATCGCAATAGAGAACGATTCTTACGCCGCTTTCACAGTTCTCCACATAACCGTGTAAACCAAGGTCTTCAGCAAGAGTTGCCACAAAAGGCCTAAAACCAACGCCTTGAACGATACCGTTAATCATTATTTCAAACGCTTCTATTTCTTGCATTCTCTCTCAAATCCTTTCACAATGGTCTCGATAATCCTTTTCATTTCCAGAGAAAGAGTCGTGCCAAGAGAAAGGACGGCGGGCCTTAATCCAACCAGGTAAATTTCAAATCTCTTCTTCCTATTCAAAAAGTCGATAATAGAAGCCAATCCAAAACTATGAGTGGAAAAGGAAAAATCACGTATCTCTTCTTTTTCATAAATCCGGTAATTTTCCTCTATCCCTTGAACCGTGTCAATGAAAACGATAACGTCATGTTTCCCTTTTGAAAGCGCATCGAGGTAATTTTCCGGTGTTTGATAACATTTAACAGCTTTCCAGTTTTCAGAAAGTGGAAACTCCAAAATTCTATCTATGATTAATAAACCAGCTGTATCATCTGACCTCAACGGATTTCCAAGCCCCACGAAAAGCACCTGGCGCTTTCTCAACTTCAATAAAAATTCCTCGATTTTACTTAAACGCATCTTCAACAACGACAAGATGCCGGCATTTCGGGCAAAGGAGTTTAAAGAGTTCCTCTCTCCTGATGATCTCTCTTGGTCGCATTTCAGGAAAGGAATATCCCAGATCTGTTAGTTTTATCAGGACAAGATTTGGATTACCATAGGTGTAAGCCCCAAGTCTTTTTATAAGCCATTTAAGATGATCAACAGTTGTGATAATTGCCCCACATCTCTCACAGAAGACGAGTTCTTTTTCAATACAGTTGTAATTTCTTTCTTCTGATCTATCAAAGGTTGCGGTCGTAAAATCTGTAGTTTGAACGATTCCATCTTCAACAATGCACTTTTCCTGGCATTGTCCGCAATATATGCAATCGGTATACTTCACAGTTAAGACCCTTACCTTTTCAACCAGGTCATCCACCATGTCTATCGCTTTCGCAGGGCAAACCTGGACACATGCACCGCATCCGACACATTTTTCGGGGTTGAAGAGAGGCTTTCCCCTGTAAGTTTCGACAGGTTCATAAACTTCAAAGGGGAACTTCGTTGTAAACCTTTTAGAAAAGATGTTGGAAATAGCTTCCTTTATCTCTCTAATTTTCGGAGTCATCATTATTTTCACTCTCCTTCAGACTTTCACCGTACATATCTACAACAGTACCTTTAAAAGGCTTCACACCGCTCCTGTAAGCAGCTCTTGAAATTGCATGGGCCGCAACCGGTGATGTAAGTAATATGAATACCATACATATCAACGCTTTCATGCCTCCAGCGCTAAATCCTTCCAGTACAAAAACCCCCACCAATATTCCAGCCGAACCAAAGGTGACACATTTCGTCGCTGCCTGTAATCTGTTGAAAACATCCGGCAATCTGAGCAATCCCAGTGCCCCAAAAAAATCGAAGGCAAGGCCAAAACAGATCAACATGTATCCTATAACCGTTCTAATCATCAAGAGCCCTCCCTTCAAGGAATTTAGCCAGAGCCAGAGATACTATAAAACTTTGGAGCGCCCATGCCATCGCGATGTCTATGAAGAAAGATGCCGTGGTAAAGACGTATAAAAGAGCTAAAAGCCCGACGATTAATATGCCAAATATATCCACAGCCACGATTCTATCTGCTGCTGAAGGTCCAAAGATCACTCTTAAGATTGTCATTAGCGTACAGGCGAGGAGTATATTGATCAATCTGGCCACGAAAGCAAGATCAACCAGGAAGAAATTACCTATAAAAAAAGCGATGATTACCACAAGGCCAATCAGCCATTTCAATATTTTCATCGCATAAACCTCCTCAGGATTGACTCGAATCTATCACCTATGAGTTCAGTACATTTATCCACTTCAAAAGCTTTAACGTTGATCCAGTGTATGTAAAGAAAACCTTCATCTTTGTCAATATCCACGGTCAATGTTCCGGGGGTAAGGGTTATAGAGTTAGCGAGAACAGTTAAAGAAGCGTCTTCTTTCAACTTGCTCTTTATTCTGATGAATCCCGGTTTTATGGGAAGATACGGATTTACAACAATCATGACTACGTTGAGATTTGCCTTCAGCATCTCCCAGAAGAGAACCAATAAATAGAGCAAAAAATAGGGCGCCTTGCTGGCAATAATGCTTCTCCCGCTTTTAAAAAGGATTTTCCCCGCTACAAGGGAAACGAAAAGAGCAACTACCAGACCGGCAATAATCTCCTGAACATCTGTGATAGCTGTTATAAGTATCCAGACAAAAAAGGATAATGTAAAAACCGTAATTTTACTTTTCGTGGAAAGTTTCATCGTCCACCACCTGCCGTAAACAAAGCGATGTAGGCCGTTCTGTCCGTTATACAGGAAACAACCTTTTCCAGAATGTTTTCCCGCACAACAGGAACGTAAAACAAAGCGGTTGCAAGTGTAAGAACCGCAAGGATTATCATGGGAATCTTCAGTGATGCGGGTAGAGATCCTTTATCGTTAACCTCTTTATTCCTCTTTCTGAAAGCCTTCTTGAGCATTCCAAGATAATATCCAAGAGTTATCACGCTTACCGCGAGGGCAATAATCGCATAGATAAATTTTCCGGTATATATTGCGGCGGTAATTATAATCAGCTTGCTGAAGAATCCACCGAAAGGAGGTACACCGGAAATTCCTAAAGAAGCCATAAGAGATGTTACGTAAGTGGTTCTGTCACTTACACCTTTCATCTCTTCCATATCTCTCGTGCCTTCAATCAGTTCCACTGCTCCAGCATCCATGAAAAGCAATCCTTTCAGTACAGCATGGTTCAACATGTGATAAATCGCACCAAGCACCCCAAGGGGTGTTCCAATACCGAGAGCGAAGATGATGTATCCCATCTGGCTGACACTGCTGAAACCCAGCATTCTCTTGATATCTTTCTGCATAACAGCTACAAGAGCGCCTATTACCATGGAAAGCGTCCCAAATATAAGAAACAATTCCTTCACCAGTTCTGAAACCCCGAATACCATGTAGAAAACCCTAATGAGTGTGTAAGCTCCCAGAACTTTTATCAGTACCCCGGAAAGCATAGCCGATACAGGTGATGGAGCTGAAGGATGTGCATCTGGTAACCACGAATGAAATGGAAACATCGCCGCTTTCAATCCAAACCCCGTCAGGAATAGAGCGTAAACAAGGTTAGTCTCACCTACCCCAATCATCTTATTTGAAATCTGCATCAGGGTCAAAGACGAGGTCATACTGTACACGCAACCTATCCCAAAGAGCACAAGGCTTGAGGATAACGAACTCATGATCGCGTACTTGAAGGCCGCTTCATAATGTTCCGCCTCACCATGAAAAGCTACAAGAGCGTAAGTAGCTATAAGCGCGATCTCCATAAAGACAAAGAGGTTGAAGAGGTCACCGGTAATCGCCACACCGTTAAGGCCGGTAATCATCAGCATTAAAAGCGCGTAGTAGTTCCATATACCAGAAAATTTTCTCATATATCCGACGGAATAAATCGTACTCAGTACAGCCAACGCGGAGACCATGGTAACCAAAAAGGCTGATAAATAATCGATTACAAAGGATATGGTATACGGTATTTTCCATCCGGAAAGTTCGTAAAGAATCGCTCCTCCTTCGCTTTCAATCATAGGAAAGAGCAGGAGAGAAATCGCTAAAAGAGAGAAAGTGGCCGTCAAAGCAATCAGTTCTGGCAGAACCTTATTCTTCCTCCCTAATAGAACAATCAAGAAACCTGCAGCCAAAGGTATGATAACCAGATAAGGTATTATCACTCCCTGAGCCTCCTTATCTTCCTCAGGTCAAATGTTCCGTATTTACGATGAATATTTATAGCCAGCGTTATCAACAATGCGGTCACACCGAGCTCGATAACAATAGACGTCAGAACCAGCGCCTGCGGCAGTGGATCGACCATCAGTATTAGTTCGTGCTCTTCTCCGGGAAGAAATATAGGAAATCTCGCACCTTCTCTGTACGCAATAAGTATCAGGAAAAGATTTGTAGCGTAACCCATAATACCGAACCCAAGAATTACTTTCACGATATTTCTCTTTACGAGCATTCCATACAATCCAACAAGAAAGAGCGCAAAACAAAGTATGTAGAGATTCATAGTCATTCCTCCCTGTTATCCTCTCCTTCATCATGTTCTATCAAAGCCAAAACAACAAACGCAAGGAATATTCCCGTTCCAACTTTTAAGGCAATGGCGAAATTCAGTAGCGGTATAGTACCTGAGCTGAAGAGATCAAAAAGTTTCCCTTTTCCCAGGAAGTTTGTCAGAAAAGGTAGCCCAAGCAGCATAGCAACCAAACCAATTCCAACATAAAACAGAACTCCCGTGGACTCCAGCATATGAAGTGCTTCCTCATCCGGAAGCTTTATCGGAGATTTTTTACCGTATGCGAGAGTGATGTGAATGAAAGCCAAAGCAATAACGAGTCCACCAGCGAATCCACCGCCGGGCGTCAGGTGCCCGTGAACAACAAGAAATATTCCATAAAGCATTATCAACCAGACAGTGAAACGCGTTATGGTCTTGACAATGATTGTCATTCCGTGTTCTTTTTTCATATGTCATCCTTCCCTTTGTCCCTTTTTCTAAGGAGGGTTACAACGCCAAGAATAGAAACGAATAAAATAGTTGCCTCACCAAGGGTGTCATAAACTCTGTAATCAAGAACAACGGAGGTCACAAGGTTGACCGCACCTGTTTCCTCAGTACCACTTTCCAGATATCTCTCTGAAACCTCTAGCAAGGGTTTTCCAAATTCTGGCAGAATGGAGAAAAGTGGAGCTATCAGAAAAAGAACCAAAAGAATCACAACTAATTTGGCGGAGAAAGAAACCTTACTTTCTTTAACGGTTTCATAACGCTCGCCGGAATTCTTCAACAGCAAAATAAGGATTATCACCGAGATGATTTCGTAAACAAACTGTACGAGAGCGAGGTCAGGTGCCTGTAAAAATAGAAAAGCAACGGCAACAGCGAGTCCAACCATACCAACAGAAATCACCGAAGACAAAAGGTCTTTTATTTCGAGAGCAACTATCGATGCGAAAATCATAAAACCAATGAGAAAGTACATCCACGATTCGATTGGCATACGTTACCCCCCTCTCGCCATTACAAAGAGAAAAACGAATAGCCCAATAACTATCCATACCAGTTGAAAAGACAGCTCACCTGTATGCAACTTTCTCAGTGGTATTGCCAGGTTGCGGGCACCTGCTTTCAACAGTTCAAAGGCATCAAACCATTTATTTTCCGCTGCTGTGTATATACTCTTCAGCGGTGGCATTTCTTCAACTTCGTTGAAAAAATCAACCCCACTAATCTTGAAAGAAGCAGAATCTTTCTGACCTCCAACAAAAGCTTCATCAAACCTCACTCGCTTAAAAATCAGATAAATGAGGCCACCGAACAAAAGACTGAGGACAATCACACTCAGCAGTTCCGGCGAAGAATAGAAACCTACTGGAGTAATTTGTTTCACAGGCAGGATTCTATCGATAAATCTTAGAGGGAAGAACCTCCATCCAATACCGATCATCAGACAAAGGCCTGCATTTATCGATAGCGCTATTTGTCTGACAATCGAAACTTCCTTTACTCCATCCAACCTTTTGGGTCGCTTGCTGAGAAAAGACGAATAGATGAACTTCATAAAACTGGCAAAGGTCAACGCACTACCAAAAAGGGCAAGAACAAGGCATATCATATATAAAACACCCAGCATATAACCGCTGCTGGCTATTGCAATTAATACTCCCTGATACACCAACCATTTAGAAACGAAACCATTGGTAAGTGGTATTCCAGAAATGGAGAAGGAACAGACCAACGTGCCTATGAAAGTAACCGGCATTTTTTTGGATAGCCCCCCTATTTTTTCGAGTTCACTTGTTCCGGACTGACTCTCAACATTTCCCATCCCCATAAACAATCCGGATTTATAGATAGAATGGTTAACCATGTGCAACAACCCACCAGCTATACCAATGGGATTACCGGTCGCTACACCAAGGACCATGTATCCAACCTGGCTAACGGCATGATAACCGAGAAGCTTTCGCCCGTTGTGCTGTATCAGAGCCATCATAACTGCAGCTATTATTGTCAAAGCACCGAGTAAGGCCATCACTATTTTCAGAACTTCCGAAGGAGTTATGAAATTCATGAACAGCCTGGCAAAAAGGTAAATACCCATTAGTTTGTCGAGAGAAGCGGGAAGCAAAAAAGTGGATTCGAGAATGGATTTCTCACAGTATTCCGGAACCCATGTATGGAGTGGAAAAGCTCCAGCTTTAGCAAAAGAAGCTAAAGCTATAAAAATGAAAGCCGTCACAATCCATCCTCCGTTTATGCCAATTGGACTTCCACTCATCCTGAGAGGCAAGCCTGTGGAGCTAATAATGATTAAAAAGGCAAATATCAGCAGAGCATCTGATATTCCTGAAATCAGCAAAGCCTTCTTGGAAATTGCAGCCGCTTCTTCACGAATAACACCGTACAAATAAAGCATCAAACCTGACAATCCCCAGAAAATGAGAAAAAGAATTGCATTATCAGACATAAGGGCGCTGTTGACGAAGTACACTGTGAGGATAAAGTATATATGAACCTTTTTTATACCGGTTTTCAGAAGGTATATAGAAAAAACAAAGCCAAGAAGATTAGCAAAGAATACTGTGAAGAAAGAAAGATCGTCAAGGACGTACAACTTCTCGCCATTCAAAGAAAAACTGAGTGGAAGATCTCTATACTGCTCCCCTGAAGAATTGGACAGGAAAAAAGTAGAGAGATAAAATAAAGGCAAGGGGGTGCAGATAATGGCAAAGAAACTCTCGACAGAAGAAAAGATGGCAATAATTCTGGAAGGCTTCGTCGAGAAAAGAGCGTTTCTCAAATCTGCAGAGAACATGGAATTTCACAAGCTCAGTATTACAAATGGCGTGACAGGTTTCTCGAAG